>CATPBY010000220.1 GCA_955652845.1 uncultured Terriglobales bacterium
GGATGATTTGCTGGCTTCGGTTTTTCCCGATGTGGCGGCTTGTCAGGAAAACATCCAGGGCGACATTCAAATTCCTGCTCACCCCCTGGTCAACGAAGTGATGAAGGATGTGCTCACCGAAGCCATGGATCTTGAGGGGCTAAAGGATTTGCTTCTTGGCATGGCTGAAGGCCGCATCCGCTGCATAGCCGTGGATACTCCGGTTCCGTCTCAGTTCTCGCATGAAATTTTGAATGCCAATCCGTATGCGTATCTTGATGATGCGCCGCTCGAGGAGCGGCGGGCGCGCGCGGTTGAGATGCGTAGGATTCTGCCGGAATCAGTGTTGGAAGAAGTTGGCAAACTCGACCAGGCGGCGATCGCCCAGGTCCGCGAGGAGGCTTGGCCGGATGTACGGGATGCAGATGAGTTGCACGATGTGCTGCACACGCTGATCGCATTGCCAGTCGCGTGGGAACAGCCGCCCTCGGCTGCCGGGGTCAGCGCAGCTGAGCAGAGTTTTTTGGGTGTGAATGCCGGCGAACAGTGGCGTGTGTATTTCGACAGGTTGCTTCATTATGGCCGCGCTGCAGAAGCGACTCACGATGGCCGGCGATACTGGGTGGCGGCGGAGAGAATCAGGACTTTCCTGCAATTGTTTCCTGCTGCCGGGTTCGAGCAGAATCTGGCAGAGATTGACAGCCCAATTCCCTCCCGGGATGATGCTTTCCTGGCGTTGGTCACTGGGTGGATGCCACACCTGGGCCCGGTAACTGCGTCGCAGTTTGGAGAATTAGTTGGGCTGCCCGCGTCTGAAATGGAGAAGGCGCTGCTGCGGGTGGAGGCCAGCGGGACCGTCTTACGCGGCAAATTCACTGACAACGAACCGCGGGCGGGGGCGCCCGGGCCACAAAACGCGGCCCATGAATGGTGCGAGCGGCGCCTGCTGGCTCGGATTCACCGGCTGACCGTGGCCACGCTGCGCAAGCAGATCGAGCCAGTCACCTCCGCGCAGTTTATGCGCTGGTTGCTGCGCTGGCAGCACATTGCGCCAGGAACGCAGGTTCAGGGAGAACGCGCCACGCTTGATGTGTTGCGGCAGTTGCAGGGCTTTGAGATCCCTGCCAATGCGTGGGAGCGCCAGGTGCTGGGCCGCCGCATCGCCAACTACGATCCCAAATGGCTCGACCAGCTATGCCTCACCGGCGCCGTGGGGTGGGGACGCCTGTCCCCTCATCCTGCAACCCTGGAGGATTCCGCTGCCGGGAAGCGGCGAGTCATTCCCACCAGCGTCGCTCCGATCACATTCTTTGTTCGCGAGGAAGCTGATTGGATGAGTCCGCACAATCCCGCAGCTGAGCAACCCGAGGCGCACGGACTCAGCGAAGGAGCACGGCGGGTACTGGAATTTATGAGGCAGCGGGGGGCTTCGTTCTTCGCGGATATTGTTCGCGGGACAGGAAAACTGAAGTCTGAAGTGGAAACTGCTCTCTGGGAACTGGTCGCTGGCGGACTGGTCACGGCGGATGGCTTCGACAACCTGCGCTCGCTGATCGATCCCAAACGACGCGCTGGACAAGGCAGCGGGCGCAGCGCGCGTCCTCGGCACAGCACCGGACGCTGGGCATTGCTTTATACCGACCAAGCGGTCGAACGCAATCGCGCGGTGGAGGCGACCTGCTGGATGCTGCTCAAGCGGTACGGAGTAGTCTTCCGCGATGTTTTAGCGCGAGAGACCAACCTGCCCAAATGGCGTGAGCTGCAGATGGCGTTCCGCCGTCTGGAGGATCGCGGTGAGATTCGCGGAGGCCGTTTCGTGGACGGATTCCTGGGCGAGCAGTTCGCTCTTCCCGTGGCCGTGGAGTCGCTGCGGGCCACGCGCAAGTTGCAAACTATGGGAGAAATTGTCACGGTTTCTGCCGCTGATCCTTTGAATCTTGTCGGAATTCTTGTACCCGGTGATCGCGTTCCAGCGATTTCAGGAAGAAGTGTGCAGTTCCGTGACGGGGTCGCCATGTCAGAAGCTGAGCCACCGGCCGGGCTACTACTCACCGCAATTGGCTAGCCTCCGCATAATCGGCGGTTACTGTTTTAAAAATTAAGAGACAGCAGCGTCGCCGGATTCAGATAGACACCCTGCCAGCGAACCGCGACGTGTAAGTGAGGCCCGGTGGCGCGGCCAGTTCCACCGCTCAGGCCTATCTGCTGACCCGGCTCAACCCGCTCCCCTTCCTTTACCTTGATCTCCGAGAGATGCAGGTAAAGCGTCAGCAATCCCTGACCATGATCCAGGATCACGCAATCGCCCTCGAAAAAAAGCGGGCGCGCCAGCAGCACCGTACCGCCGTTTAGTGCCGCAACCGAAGTCCCCTGGGGAACCGCAAAGTCCAATCCCTGATGCATGCTCTGGACTTTTCCATTGAAGGTCCGTCGGGTACCGAACCCATCGGACACCGGCGCCTTCACCGGCGGCTGGAATCTGCCAGACCACTCGCGCTCCGGATTTACGCGGCGGAATACATCCTGTTTAAGCGTCTTTTCCTGATTGATCCGCTGCAGCTGCTCTGGACTGGGCTCGGTAAATTGCTTGGCGACGTTCACCGCAATACTCGGGTATCTTGCTGCGCCGACGCGAACCTTTTGTTCGAACGAAATTTCGTTTCCGGCCACACTGGTTCCCTTCAAAGTCAGCGAGTATGTTCCGGGATGGGTTCCGAGGCTAACACCCGCGATGCCGTACCAGATCTTCTGACTCGCATCAAAATTGAAGAAGACGTCGTGATCGAGCCATCTACCGGAGAGCGATTCCAGGGGCGACGGCGGATTCACTCGAAAGACTACGGGTGCGCCGTTTACAAGAAGCGCTGGTTGCCAGCGAACTGCCCATGATTTGGCGATTGGGTTTCCGGGAGCAGTACCAACTGCGGCCAAGGTCACTGCGACCAACAGGCAGGGCAGGAAAACGAAAGAATTCGAACGCGCCGATTGATTAAGCCGGAGAAACATATTCTCGACAAGAGCTTAGCACCACAAGCGTGGGTCGAAGCTGCACAGCTTAGAGACGGACTTGCGGAGCGCGGGTCAGGCCGCCGGAGACTGAACTTCGCGCAAACGCCGCTCCAGAAACCGGCGCTCGCTGTTGTTCGTGACCAGTGCCAGCGCGCGCGCATAGGCTTTCGCCGCTTCTTCCGACGACCCGACACGCCGCAACAAGTCGGCGCGCGCTGCATGCAGGAGGTAATAGTTTTCGAGCCCGCCATCTGCAGCCAGGACATCGATGATTCCGAGCCCCGCCGCGGGACCGTCCACCATAGCGATCGCCACCGCGCGATTAAGCGAGACGACGGGAGAAGGCTGTACACGCTCCAGTCGATCGTAGAGCCGGACGATCTCCGCCCAGTCGGTATCTCCGGCTTGCGCCGCCCGACAATGCTGCGCGGCGATCGCGGCCTGCAGCGCGAACGGACCAGGTACTCCACGGAGAGCGTATTCCACTAGCGGTACCGCCTCGGCGATTTGGGAATGGTTCCACAAGGTGCGATCCTGCTCTTCCAGAATGACGAGATCCCCGGACCGATCGAGCCGCGCGTCGCGTCGAGCATCGTGGAGAAGCATGAGCGCGACCAGGCCGGTGACTTCGGCTGGAGCCTGCTGCCCCATCAATGTCCTCACCAGGCGTCCCAGACGAATGGCCTCGGAGCACAAATCGGTTCTGACCAGCGGGCCGCCGCGCGTCGCCGCATAGCCTTCGTTGAAGACGAGATAGATTACGGTCAGCACGGCGTCGAGCCGTTCAGCCATGTCGTTAATCTCCGGCACGACATATGGAATGCCGGCGTCGCGGATCTTCCGCTTGGCCCGCACCAGTCGCTGCGCCATCGTAGCTGCAAGTACCAGGAAGGCCCGCGCGATCTCGTCGGTTTCGAGGCCGCATAGAGTGCGAAGCGTCAGCGCGACCTGCGCTTCCAAAGCGAGCGCGGGATGGCAACAGGTAAAAATCAAGCGAAGGCGGTCGTCGGGAATCTCGCTGGTATCGTAATCCGGCTCTTCGCTGGCGGGGCCCAACTCATTGACCGCGTAAGCTTCCATCTTCTCGGCAAAGCGGGTTCTGCGGCGGATGCGGTCGATTGCCTTATGGCGGGCCGTCTGAATGATCCAGGCGCGGGGTAAATCAGGAATGCCGGCCGCAGGCCACTGATCAATAGCGGCGGTAAATGCTTCCTGTGCGGACTCTTCCGCCAGGTCGAAATCTCCGACCAGCCCGATCAAAGTGGCGACGATGCGGCCCCAATCGGAGCGGTAAACTGCTTCAACGGTAGCGGTTACATCCGTAGACATACCCGATTGTAAATATTTTCTTTCGGCATTGTCGATGTGGGCATGCGCCGTTCGACCAACCAATGAGGAAACACATATGAAATATATGTTGCTGATTTATCTGGACGAACTGGCTTTGAGTCCGGCCGAGCGCGAGCAGTGTTACAAAGACTCGGCACAGTACGCTAGGGAACTGGATGCGAAGGGCAAGTATCTGGCGACGGCACCACTGCACCCTACGTCGACCGCGACCAGCGTCCGCATGCGCGACGGCAAAAAGGTGGTGACTGATGGTCCGTTCGCGGAGACTCGCGAACAACTGGGCGGCTACTTCCTGATCAATGCCAGAGATCTCGACGAGGCGATTGCGATTGCCGGACGGATTCCCGCAGGGCGGTGGGGCACAGTCGAAATCCGGCCAGTGATTGAGGTTGACAACCTGCCTGAAAGCCCCCAGGCCGGCCAGCAGATACACAGCAAATCGGAGGAGTGAGATTTTATGCAAAAGCTCAGCACATGCTTGTGGTTCAACGGGAGGGCGGAGGAGGCAATGAACTTTTACACCTCCGTTTTCAAGGATTCCAAGAAGGGGAAGGTCAGCCGCTACGGCGACGGAGGACCGATGCCAAAAGGCACGGTACTGGTTGCTAGCTTCGAACTCCTGGGACACGAATTCATGGCGTTGAATGGCGGGCCGCAGTTCGCGTTTTCGCCCGCGATCTCGTTTGTAGTGAATTGCGAGACACAAGAGGAGGTAGATGAATTCTGGGAAAAACTTTCCGCAGGCGGAGAATAAGCGCAGTGCGGCTGGCTCAAGGACAAATATGGGGTGTCCTGGCAGATTGTCCCCACGATATTAGCGCAGTTGATGTCGGACAAGGATGTTGCCAAGACGCAAAGGGTGATGCGAGCCTTGCTGCAGATGACGAAGCTGGAGATCCAAAAATTGAAAGACGCGTACGACGGGAAATAAAAGTAGCTTCTATTTTAAGGAGAGAAATATCATGCGATTGAATTCTTATCTTCACTTCAACGGTCAATGTGAGGAAGCGTTCAAGTTCTATGAGAAAATCCTCGACGGCAAAATCGATGGGTTATTTCGCTACGACGCTGCTCCGGGAGCGGAGGGGCAGAAAGTACCTGCCGACTGGCGTAACAAGATCATGCACGGCCGCATGACGATCGGCGATCAGGTCCTGATGGGTATGGACGCGCCTGCAGAGCGCTTCCACAAGCCACAGGGATTTCACGTGAACGTAGCTATAGACAACGTAGCCCAGGGCAAGAAGATCTTTGACGGGCTATCGGAGAGGGGCACCGTCATCATACCTTTTGGACCAACATTCTGGGCGGCAGGTTTCGGCATGGTCACAGATCGCTTCGGCATTCCTTGGATGGTGAACTGCGAGAAAGCAGCGTAGCGCTCCATCATCCGTGGGACGCCAAATCCATATCTCGCAGGTCATCGCCCGCATGGAAAAGGCCGCGCAACGCTAGGGGACCTGGATCGAAAAACGCTCACCCGGCCACATAGCCACGATGCGCGAATTTATGAAGCAGAGGAAGAGTCAGGTTGCGAAGGCAGCTTAAATTTGATGACATGCAGAAACCCACCCTTCGAAAATCACGAAGGGTGGGGCACCCACTTATTTAGGAGAAAGTCATGAATAAAGTACGGGTATTGGTGGGCACACGCAAAGGCGCATTCATCCTGACCTCGGACGGAAAGCGCGACAACTGGGATGTCAGTGGACCTCACTTCGCCGGATGGGAGATATACCACGTCAAGGGATCGCCGGTTGATCCGAATCGCATTTACGTTTCGCAGACCAGCGGCTGGTTTGGACAGTTGATCCAAAGATCAGATGATGGGGGGAAAACCTGGCAGCAGCCCGGAACCCCGGCAGGGCAACCGGCCACGCCGGGTCCACCGAAAAGCGAAAGCAATAAATTTGTTTACGACGCGTCCGCCGAAACCGGGAGGCCGCTTACTACTCATCAATGGTATGACGGCACGCAGCATCCCTGGGAGTTCAAGCGGGTGTGGCATCTCGAGCCCTCGCTTAACGACCCGAACACGGTTTACGCCGGAGTGGAGGATGCGGCCATCTTCCGCTCGACTGATGGTGGGGAGAACTGGAAAGAACTCTCAGGCTTGCGCGGCCACGGCACTGGTCCAAAGTGGCAACCTGGGGCTGGAGGCATGTGCCTGCATACCATCATCTTGGATCCCAGCAACCCGCAGCGAATGTATATTGCGATTTCGGCCGCGGGCGCCTTCCGCACTGACGACGGCGGCAAGAACTGGAAACCGATCAATCGCGGGCTTCACTCCCAGTACATCCCCGAGCCAACGGCCGAGGTCGGACACTGCGTTCACCACATCGCCATGAACCCCAGGCGACCGGGCGTGCTTTTCATGCAGAAGCATTGGGACGTCATGCGCAGCGACGATGCCGGCGACAACTGGAAAGAAGTCAGCGGGAACTTGCCGACGGACTTCGGATTCGTGATTGACGTGCACGCGCATGAACCAGAAACCGTGTACGTAATTCCCATCAAAAGCGACGGGGAGCATTATCCTCCGGAGGGAAAGTTGCGCGTTTATCGAAGCAAAACGAGCGGAAACGAGTGGGAAGCTCTGACCAAGGGTCTGCCGCAAAAGGATTGCTACGTCAATGTGCTGCGCGACGCAATGGCCGTCGATTCGATGGACAAATGCGGAGTATATTTCGGCACTACGGGTGGGCAGGTATACGCGTCCGCCGACGCCGGAGACAGCTGGAATCCAATTGTGAGGGATCTCCCAGCGGTGCTTTCAGTGGAAGTTCAGACTCTGGGTTGAGTCCCAGAATGAATGGCATTGGGTAGATCCAGAACGCACGCCATTCCACAAAGCCTTTAAGCGGAACATTGCCACGGTTTTTTTCTGCCGTCAGAATGAGTGAGGCGCCATGATCCGAGTCATACTCCCGCCACATCTCCGAACACTGGCGCAAGTCGGCGGCGACGTTGAACTCGAAGTCAGCGGCCAGGTAACGCAGCGTTCGGTGCTGGACGCCCTCGAAGCGCGTTATCCGATGCTGCGCGGAACCATTCGCGACCACGTCACCCAGCAGCGCCGGCCGTTCCTGCGCTTCTTCGCCTGTGAGGAGGACCTGTCCCATGAGTCGCCGGACGCTCCTCTACCCGACTCTGTCGCATCAGGAAAGGAGCCGCTGATTATTCTGGGAGCGATTGCCGGCGGCTAATTTCGCGGAGCTTAGGCGCGGGGAAATTTGGTGGACCTGGTCGGGATCGAACCGACGACCTCTTCCATGCCATGGAAGCGCGCTCCCAGCTGCGCCACAGGCCCACGCGACAAGAAATAACAACCGGCTCGGATCTAAGGCAATTCTCGCTTACCAGTTCCGGATAGTCAAACCCATGGGGGTGGCAAGCAGCCGCGACTTTTTTTTACAACGCCTATTTGACGGCCACCGATTTGTTGGCAAAGCGATTTTGCGAAACTCCGAAAAATTAGTATGCTGAGAGGGGTTTCAACCAGCGCAAATGAATCAAAGCCATGTATTCAGTCCGCGGACTCTGCTTTGGCTGCCGCTGTTCGTCGCGATGGCTGCGGCCCAGGGAACGCCTTCTGGTCCCTCCGCAAATCCTGTTCCCTATGCTTCCGTCAGCGAACTCAACCTTCTGCTATCCCAACTGGAACAATCGGCGCAATCCGCCCAGGGCGATCTCGCCAAACTGCGAATCGAGCGATGGAAAGCCGATTCCGGCACCAAGCGGCAAACTACGGGCAACGTTGAATCCATCCAGCGCAATCTGCAGCAGGCGCTGCCTCAGATGATCAGCGAACTGCGAGACTCTCCGGAAAGCTTGACGTCGACCTTTAAGCTCTATCGCAATCTGGACGCCTTATACGACGTCTTCGGATCGGTGGTCGAGAATGCAGGAGCCTTCGGATCAAAAGATGAGTTCCAACTTCTGGAAAATGATATGAGCGCGCTGGAAAGGTCGCGGCGGTCATTTGCCGACCGCATGGAGACCCTGACCGGTTCAAAGGAAACCGAACTGGCGCACCTTCGCACTGCCCTGCAGCATGCGCAGTCAGTGTTAGAAACGCAGCCTCCCAAGAAAATCGTAGTGGACGACACCCAGCCGGCCGCGAAGCCTGCGAAGAAGAAGGCGCCCGCGAAAAGTGCTGTCCCGAAGCCTCCTGCCACTACGCCCGCGACGCAGCCTCCCCAGTAATCTCACAGATGATGAAAGCCCCCGCCGCTATTAATGCGGCGTCGGCACTGTTTTCCGTACGCTAATTCGTTAAAAACACTACCTCGTTGTTATTGTGGAACTACTGGCGCCTTCGTGGGGTCTATGTAATACGCGAACTTCGCTTGGCTCTTGGCCGGCTTAGGATCCAGGCAAACGTTCACCACTTTTTTTAGCGCGGACGAGCGGGTCGAAGAACCTATAATTGGGGGTGACGCCATGACAGTTATGGCGGGAGCGACCATCACCTTGAGCGAACTGGCAGGAGCGATAGGAATTCGGACTCAGGAATCCGCGATCGTGGCGGAGCTGAAGGCTGGGTCAGAGGACGCATACGCCTGGTTGATAGGAGAGTTTCAGCAACCCATCTACAGCCTGGTCTTTCGGATTGTGGCCGATCCGTCCGATGCTGCCGACGCGACGCAGGAAGTCTTTTTGAAGGTGTTCCGCGGAATGAAGCATTTTCATGGGCAATCCAGTCTGAAGACATGGATATACAGAATTGCGTTGCATGAAGCATCCAATCGGCGGCGCTGGTGGTTTCGTCACAAGGCGCGTGAGACTTCCATTGAACCAAGTCAGGTGGAGCGGGATGTGAATGCACCCGGCCTCAAGGACATTCTGGTCGACGAAAGAGAATCGGCCTTCGATAGCGTGCTCCACGAAGAAGTTCGGCTGCACGTTGAAGAAGAGCTGCGCCGAATCCCTGAGCCTTACCGGACAACGGTCATCCTCCGCGATCTCGAAGAGATGTCGTACGAGGAGATTGGGGAAATCACCCAAGTTTCACCAGGCACGGTTAAGTCGCGATTGGCGCGAGGGCGCGCAGCGCTCAAGCAGAATCTGCTCGGGCACGTGCAGAGGTTTGGCTCGCAGCTAGGTCTGGAGCCTCCGGCAAAATGTGAGATTTCCGGGAAGTACGAATCGCAGTGTGGAACGAGAAAGGAATCGAGGATCGAAACGCTCTCCCAGGCTTCTTAGCGTGCTTAGGATGATGGATGAGGTTGAGGTGATGGAATGAAGTGCGCCCATGCCAAGTTGTTGTTCTCGCCGTATCTGGATGGCGCGGTTACAGGAGCGCAGATGCGTGAGTTGAGCCAGCATCTGGGAAACTGTGACGATTGCCGCAGAGAATACGACTTGCTCCGCCAGACGCAGCAGTTGCTGGTAAAAGTGGGACGGCGAAAGGCTCCCGGCGATCTGGCTCTGAAGCTTCGTGTAGCCATATCGCGCGAGGTAGCTCAGTCCAGGCGTTCTCGAATCAACAGTGTGATGGTTCGTCTGGAGAACAGCCTCGATGCGTTCATGGTTCCGGCAACCGCCGGCCTGGGGACAGCGGTTGTAACCTTTCTTCTTTTGCTTGGGTTTTTAGCGCCATTACAAGCTGATAATCCGGATGTTCCTCTGATGCTGTATACCGCTCCGCAACTGGAACAGTCCGCCTTCGGAGGCGCATTAGATTCTATTAACGATGATTCACTGGTCATCGAGGCGTACGTGGATTCCAGAGGACGCGTGGAAGACTATCGAATTCTGTCGAATCCTAAGGACGCCACAGCGTTGCTGCCGCAAGTCAAAAATATGCTCATCTTCACCACATTTCGGCCGGCTACCTCGATGGGCAGGCCTACTCCGGGGCGGGCGGTGTTGTCGTTTTCCAGGATCAGCGTAAAGGGGTAAGTTTAGCTTCGGCTTTCCTTCTTCCTGTGCACTTGCAGCTTCTTCAGGTTTGACCCTCCGCCTGGAAGCCCTTAGACTAACGTTATATTCCGCATTGCGTTCCGACCTTCGGGAGGTCTCCTGAGTCTCCAGTTTCGATGCACGCTTTTTGCAGCCCTGCTTCTGACTCTGGCAGGACTGTCGGCGGCACAGGACCAGCCCAACGTGGTCTTGGATACGAATGAAACGATCTTTACCGTGCTCACCGCCATGAATACCTGTGGCTACGAGCAGGAACTAAGCGTCTCCGATCCGTTGCGGGGTAAGATTCGCGCCGAGGTGGCCAACACCATCCAGCAATCCGGGGAGGCGCAGGAAGCCACGAAGACGATGTGCCAGTTCTACGACGACCATCAGGCGCCCGACGCTTCGCACCTGCTGGCACAGTACACCTCCCTGGCGCTTTATTTGACCCCGCCGCCGGCATTGGCGCCTAAAGTAAAAGAAGCTGATCTTCCTCCTGATGTTAATTATGTGGTCGGGATCGTTCCCCTGCTGCAAAAGTTCTACGAAAAGGCGGGGTTGCATTCCACGTGGCAGCGCAACCACGAGGCCTTTTCAGCGTTGACCGAACGTTATCATGGGGCGCTGTCGAAGATGTTGTTCGATACCGAGATCTATCTCAAGCTGCCGTCGGCAGGCTACCTGGGCCGGCAATTCACGGTGTACGTCGATCCCATGGGCGCGCCTGGATTGACCAATGCCCGCAATTATGGTTCGGAATATTACGTAGTGATTTCGCCTGGAATCGGATCATCGCTGAAGATGGAACAAATCCGGCACACGTATCTTCATTATCTGCTGGATCCTCTTGCGTTAAAGTATCCCGCGACACTGAAGCGGCTGGAACCTTTGCTGGTTCCGGTGAAAACCGCTCCGATGGATCAGAGCTTTAAGAGTGACATCTCGCTTCTCGTCACCGAGTGTCTGATTCGGGCCATCGAAGCGCGCACAGCCAGCACTAAAGCATCCGAAGAGCAACGAGAGCAAGCGGTCGACAATTCCGTGCGACAAGGTTTTATATTGACCACCTACTTCTACCAGGCGCTGGCCGCATTCGAAAAGGGTCCCGCTGGCTTGCGGAATGCGTACGCCGATTTAATATCGAACATCGAGCTGAATCGCGAATTGAAGCGAGCGTCCCAGGCGCAGTTCGCCTCCAGGGCCGACCCCGAACCGCTGCACATTTCGCGTCCACTGGAAGGCAAGTTACTCGTCACGGCTGAACAGAGGCTGTCCGCCGGGGACCCTGCCAGCGCCCAGAAATTGGCTCAGCAGGCGCTGGACGAGAAAAGCGAGGATCCGGGGCGGGCACTTTTCATTCTGGCTCAGGTCGCCACCGCGAACCGCAAGATTGACGATGCCCGCAATTATTTTCAGCAGGCACTCGAAGTAGCGCACGAACCCAAAGTAGTGGCGTGGTCACACATCTATTTGGGACGGATATTCGACCTGCAGGAGAATCGGGTGGTGGCGGTGGATCACTACCGGGCCGCGCTGAGCGCGAGCGCGTCGTTGCCCGAAGCTAAAGCGGCGGCAGAACGTGGCCTGCAGCAACCCTATGAGCCGCCTGGTCATCCGCAATAGTATGGCGCCCTGCAGAGAAAACTAATAATCTGTTATCTGCGATAGCGAACCAAGGAGAGAGCATGAGGCGAGCAGCGATGTTAGGAATGGTGCTGGCATTGGCCAGTTTCGGGTTGGGGCAGCCGCAAGCGCCGGCGCCACAAAATCCACCGGCTCAATCGAGCACGGCACAACCGGGAGCGGAACCAGCGGCGCCGCCGCAGGGAAAGCGTCCTCCCCAGGCCAAGACCCAGCCTGAATTCGATGCCTACAACGCTGCGGTGGGCAGCCAGAATGATCCATCTGCCATAGAGAAGGCAGCGAACGACTTCGCGGCCAAGTTTCCTGACAGTGAACTGCGCGTGCTGCTGTTCCGCACCGCCATGCACAGCTTCCAGAGCGCGAACAATGCAGACAAGATGATGGAAATGGGGCGTGCCGTTCTCAAGATCGATCCGGATGATCCCGAAGCTCTGGTGGGTGTTGCCCAAGTTCTAGCGGAGCGCACACGGGACACCGATCTGGACAAAGATCAGCGCCTGGATGAAGCCATGAAACTGGCGCAGCGGGCCATTGAGACTGTAGATACCGATGTGGCTGTTCCGGCGGGTACCCCCCAGGACAAGATTGACGCATATAAGGGATTCTTGCGATCGAGCGCGTATTCGATCATGGGCGCGCTGCAGTTCAAAAGAGAAAAATTTGCTGACGCTGAGGGCTATCTGAGAAAGTCCATCGATGCCTATCCTGCCCAGCCGGATCCGGTGGTGGTACTGCGGTTGGCGTTATGCCTGGATAAACAGGATAAGTATCCCGAGGCGCTAAAGTACGCGGATCAGGCCATCCAGTTGGCAAAGGACAATCCAACGATCAGCAAACTGGCTAGCAATGAACGTGACCGTCTTGCCCAGCTGACCAGTGGCGGTTCCGCGCCTGCGGCAAAACCGCCGAATCCGCCGAAGAACTAGCATCCGATCTCGATCCCAAGAGGAAGCGGAATGCCGGGCATCGCGCCGCCTGCCAGGATCGTGGCCACTCAGATCGTGAAGCCAAGGGACATGACGAAGTTGGAAGAGGCTCTGGGCCATCGTTTCACCCGTCCCCAGCTGCTTCAGCAGGCTTTGACACATACTTCCCAGGCGCGGGAAATGGAAGCGCTACAGGCGCCCGAGAGCACCCCGGTGGGGGACAACGAGCAGCTTGAATTTCTGGGAGATGCAATATTGGGGTTCATTACTGCCGAGGAACTATTCCATCGTTTTCCACACTTTCGGGAAGGCGAATTGTCTAAATTGCGAGCGCACCTGGTAAGTGAGAAGCATTTGATTCGGGTGGCTCTGGAATTGCAGCTGGGACACTATCTCAACCTCGGGCGTGGGGAAGAGAAAAGTGGCGGTCGAAATAAGACCACGTTACTGGTGGACGCTCTGGAAGCAGTACTGGCGGCTATGTATCTCGATGGGGGGATTGATTCAGTTCGAAGGCTGGTGTTGCGATGCGTTGTTGCGCCGGAACTGGAACGCATCGCGGTAACCGGCAGCAGTCTTCCGCTTACTGATTACAAGTCAGCGCTGCAGGAAAAACTGCAGGCTATCGGGCTTCCCCAGCCGACGTATATGCTGGTAAAGGAGCGAGGGCCGGAGCACAGTAAGACCTTTACCGTGGAGGCCCGTCTCCCTGCCGCAGACAACCATACTCAGCCAGAGTTCGTCGGGCGGGCGGAAGGGTCCACCAAGAAGAACGCGGAACAGGAGGCGGCGCGGCAGTTGCTTGAATATCTGGCGTCGCGACCCGAGGCGACAAGTAACCGCATCCAACGCAAGGAACGCGGGTAACCGATAATGGAAGGCAGCGAAAAAAGACGGCAGGCAGACGCAGTGAGCTCGGTACAGGCGTTGCTGGGCACAGTTGTAATTGCTGTCTTCGTCATAACTTTTGTAGTCCAGGCCTTTCAGATTCCTTCCGAATCCATGGAGAACACGCTCCTGATCGGCGACTATCTACTGGTCGACAAGTTGCGGTATGGCGGGAGCGCGTGGGAACATTTCATGCCGTACCAGCCTTTGCGCCGCGGCGATATCATTGTTTTTCGTTATCCGATCAATCCCGCCAAACATTTCGTGAAGCGTGTGGTTGGCCTGCCCGGCGACAGAGTGCGGCTTATCAACCGTCAGGTCTATGTGAACGGCGCGCCACTCCAGGAATCGTACGTCCAACATACCCGTCCCGCGCATGATGTCTTTCGTGACGAATTCCCCCGGGTGAATATTGCAGCACCAGGGATGGAAGCCGAGTGGTGGCAGCAGATGAAAAAGTTGGTGGAAGACAGCCAGCTGATCGTTCCTCAAGGGCAGTACTTTGTTTTGGGCGATAATCGCGATGACAGCCAGGACAGCCGGTATTGGGGCTTCGTTCCACGAGAAAATGTTGTGGGACGGCCCCTGCTCATTTATTGGTCGATGCGCAGCCTGGATCAGGACGAACCAGCTTCAACAAACCCGGGTGAAAAACTCGTCCATTTCGCATATGCGGCAACTCATTTGTTTCAAATCACGCGCTGGAACCGCACCTTTCGATTAGTCGACTGAGGAGGACGATCACCGGCTCATGGGAAAGACTCTCTTAATCAAAAAAGAAAAGGAAAATGCGCAGCAGGAGGAAAAACCGCGTGAAACTACAGTAGAGTTCCTGTCTTCTCTTGCGGCGGTGCTGGTGACCGGGTTATTCATTATTACTTTTATCCTGCAGGCCTTCGAAATTCCTTCCAGCTCGATGGAAAACACTCTGCTGATAGGCGACCACGTGTTTGTGAATCGCATCCAATTCGCCCCCCGTAGCGGATGGATTGGGCCGCTTCTTCCGTATCGACAGATCCGCCGCGGGGACATCGTAGTTTTCTTCTCCGTCTCTGAGCCTGGCCTTTATATCGTGAAACGCATCATGGGCGTGCCCGGAGACCGTCTTCACCTTCGCGAGGGCGTGGTTTATCGCAACGGAGAAAAACTTGATGAGCCTTACGTGGTCCATGGCACCAGGGAAGGCTTCAATCCTTATCGTGACAACTTCCCCGCAGTGCCGGCTTCCGATTACAACAATGTCACCCCCGACTGGCAACTGAACTTGCCGCAGCATATCCAGGGCGGGGATGTGGTGGTCCCTTCCAATAGTTATTTCGCTATGGGCGACAATCGCGATGTGAGCTATGACAGCCGCTATTGGGGCTTTATTCCGCAAGAAAATGTGATTGGGCGCCCTATGTTCATTTACTGGTCATTCGAAACGCCTCCCAACCAGTACCTGCAGAAGGAGGCGAGTGAGCGGCTGAAGGCCATCGACCGATCAAAGCCGCGCAAAGAAGTCGCGGCTCAGATCATGGACGCGCCGGAGCATCTCCGCCCCATCATGTTCATGA
>CATPBY010000221.1 GCA_955652845.1 uncultured Terriglobales bacterium
GTCCCGTGTGTGTCGCGGTCCATCCACCACTATTAACGGCTTCGATAAGATCCATGCTGAACGGTATTCCATCTGGAGTTCCGATAAAAACTTGGACGGTAATCTCTTCGGGCGGGAATTTAGAAAGGAATTCCTTAAGATTTTTTCTCTGCTCTGGGCTCAATCGCCGAGGTGCGTACTTTTCTTCGAGCTGGAGGCGGGCGAGGCGTTCCTGCTCGGCTTCCCGATTTAGTCGCGCCGCTTCTTTCTCGGCGTTAGCTGCCCGTTCGTCTGCCATTCCAGCCCGTTCAACGGCGTTCCCGGCGTCTTTCCTAGCATCTCCTGCTTCCTTGTTCAATCGCGCTATTTCTGCTGTGGTCACCGCGTCAAGCCGCTTGCGGATGGGGGTAGCCATAAAGCCCCCAACAAATTCGCCAGCAACTCCGAGCGCGACCAACAGTGCAGCGATATTCTGCCCTCTTTCAATCCAAGCCAGCAGTGCTACGTCATCCACGACTCCTCCGTATCGGGCGCTAGCAATTAGTGGCCTAGCATCCATTTCATATTTTAAGACCGCGCAATCGGCGCTAGCGCTTTTAACACGGCACACCTCGCCGGGCTTTGGTAAGAACGCGAGCGATTCGGAAATAACAAGCGCGTTTGCACTCTATATTTTCCCGAGTTTACGCCGAAGCTCTTTGGTTGGCGCAGTGTCAGCCGCTTTCCGTCAGTTGCTCTTAGGGCCAAAACCGTGCGCTCTGAATCACTCCCCTTCCGATGGTTGTAACGAAAGTCAAATTCGTTGAGGTACTGCTGCAAATAGCCTCACCCCTCAATGATGATCAGTACCAAACACGCCGCGCTTGACAAGCCCGAAGAATCCTTCGACCCTGTTCGTGGTGATGTGACGCCCGTTCTCCCGGCGTGAATATTCCTTGTGCCGGTGGGTCACGACATCATGCGCGGAAAATCCTCATGCATGAATTGGTACACGGCAGCTTCGTTCGTTTGGATATTCGCAAGATCGGTAGGTCTAAGGCCATACGGAATGACTGAGCAGAGAACCCTCAACCCTGAACAACATGCGAAAGCCCCTGATTGGGTCGGGGCTTTTTTTCTTTTTCATAGCTTGGTTTATGAAGGTGATAATTCCGGAAATATATCGCATCACTCGAGAGCATTGCTCCCAGGGGCTAAAGCCCCTCTCTTAAGACGGCTTTCTTTGCAGGACTGAAGCCGTGCTTTTCCCATTTGCCGGCCTTCCGTATGGCCGTGAACCCACAACGCCTTTTCCTTCCTGAATGGTAATAGTCTGGTTACCCGCAATATCTGCCAGCCGGTCGACTTGCCCGCTGGGCCATTGCACTTCGATTGAATCCACCCTGGTCTGGATGCCAAGTCCGAAGGTTAGCACCAATTCGCTCTGGGAGAGGTAACTGGAACCACTGCGCAGCATCTGCCATTGATGATCTTTGCCGGCATCGAGCCGAACCACTGCGCCGATGCCGTCCCGGTTGGATTTTGTTCCGAGCAGTTTTATGCGCAGGCTGTGATTACTTCCGCCTTCGTTGTGAAACAGGTAAGCGCGACCAGCATTGGTGGTGAGCAGAACATCGAGCGCGCCGTCGTTATCGATGTCGGCATAAGCCGCGCCCCGCGCGACTTTGGGTCCGGCAAATGCCGCACCCAGAGAGTCTGTAATCTCCTGGAACTTTCCTCCACCCAGGTTGCGGAATAGATGTGGCGGCTCGGCATAACTGACGCGCTTCTGCACCCGCTCGATCTGGTCCTCGATATGTCCGTCGGCTACAAAGATGTCCGGCCAGCCGTCATTATCATAATCAAAGAAGAAGCAGCCGAAGCCCAGGGTCAGCAGGGTCGCCCGACCTACATCGGAACGGGGTGCCTCGTCAACGAACAGACCGTTACCTTCGTTGTGGTAGAGAGAGAGCATCTGGTTGGCGAAATTAGTGATGATGACGCTGGGACGTCCGGATCGGTCATAATCCGCAGCGTCCACGCCCATGCCGGCTCGGGCTACGCCGTCCTCGCTGAAGGCAATACCGGCGGAGATTCCTCTTTCTTCGAACGTACCATCGCGTTTGTTGAGATAGAGCCGGTTGGGCTGAGTGTCGTTGGCCAGCAGGATATCCGGCCATCCGTCGCCGTTGTAATCGAGGATGGCTACGCCCAGGCTCTTGGAAGTCGGATCGTAGAAATTCGCCTTTTGCGTTGCATCTTCGAACCTGCCGCCGCCCAGGTTGTGCCACAGCCGGGCCGACGATCCTTTGTACGACTCCGGCGTGCAGTAGGACTTGTGAACTCCGTCCAGGGTGCAGTAAAGGTCTCCCGCGAAAGACCACTGAACATAATTCGCGACAACCAGATCGAGTTTGCCGTCGCGGTCGTAATCCACCCAGGCCGCGCTGGTGGAGAATTCATTTGGCCCCCAGAGTCCCGCGGGTTTCGTAACGTCAGTAAAAGTTCCGTTCCCGTTGTTGTGGAACAGATGGCTCTGGCCCAGCGCGCTGATGAAAAGATCGTCGAAGCCGTCGTTGTCATAATCGCCCACAGCAACGCCCATTCCGAACATTGGGACTGCGAGCCCGGCTTTCGTCGTTACATCCGTGAAGGTGCCGTCATGGTTGTTGCGGTAGAGCTTCAGCGTCGACGCGGCGCCTGTA
>CATPBY010000222.1 GCA_955652845.1 uncultured Terriglobales bacterium
ACGTCTTAAGCAGGTTTTGTTCGGAGCGGTCTGACGGAATTACCGGTATGCTTGTATTGATGAAAGTTCCAGGCGAAGCTCCGCTGCGCTGCCGTGTGCCCTGATAATTCACGTAAAAATAGCCCAGCTTCGCCTTCGGCCCGATGGGGCCGCCTAAATCGCCACCAAAGATGTTCTGCTGGATCACCGGACGCGGCAGGCCGGCGCGGTTAAGAAAAAAATCGTTGGCGTCGAGCACGGTGTTGCGGAAATACTCCCAGGCATCGCCATGAAAATTGCCGGTGCCGCTCTTCAGCGTGGCATTAATGTTTCCTCCTCCATTGCGTCCCTGGGTTGCGTCGTAAAGACTGGTGCTCACCTTAAATTCCTGGATCGAATCGGGATTGGGAAGCGGGGTGTAGGTTAATTCTCCAAACGAGTAATCAGCGACAGAAATACCTTCGATAAGGTAGTTGTTGTTGTCTTCTCTCCCGCCATTGACGTGAATGAATACCTGGCCGCGACCCAATTGCGATGCATTGTTCAAATCAGACGAAGCGCCTGCCGACAGGGTAAGCAGTTGCTGAAAATTTCTGGTGGCCAACGGAAGGTTGGTGATCGTCGCGCTGCCAAGCGATTGACCCGTAGTTGCATCGGTGGTGTCCACCTGTGCGACCTGGGATTGCACTTCCACAACCTGGTTGACTGACGTTACCTTCAGCACGGCGGTCATCCGGGTGGTTTCCGTGATGTTCACAAGAATGCCAGGGAACTTGGTGGTGGCGAATCCCGCGGCGCTGACCTGCACCATATAGCTGCCGACGGGCAAAAGAGTGCCGGTGAAAACGCCGGAGGAATCAGTCGTGAGGTGGCGCTCGACCTGTCCTGTCGCCTCGCTCACAATATCCACTCTAGTGCCGGCAAGCACAGCCCCTGATGAATCTTGAACCGTGCCAGTGATTGCGCCTGTCGCTCCACCTTGAGAAAGCACGAAGCCGGTAGAGCAGGCGATGAACACGCCCAATGCGATCCACTTCCGGATGCTGAACATGTTTCCTCCCCGATCAATTCGTTGTAAGAGCGACAGTATATTCTGAAGAGTGTATTGCGGCGACTTATATTGAATACTTCTTCGCTCACAGATGGCAGGTGTCTTGTAGCTTGGGCTCGGCGGCGGGGTAAATTCATAAGGTAGAGTAAGGTGATGCTGTTTAAGTGAGGCGGAGTGCTGATTTTCTGTGCGCGCGCCACGACTGACAATTCAATTCGAGATCGGAGGTTGAAGTGAAAGCTCGCATCCTGGCTGGTTCGCTGTTGCTTGTAGCGGGGAATGCTTTTGGACAATTCCCGAGCGGTAACGTAGTGAAGTTTCACGCAACCATCGACAGCGTGAAATATGTCTACGGTGTTGCCGAACCGGTGGCGCGGCTCAAGCCAGGAGACATCCTGGACACAAACACCCTGGATTGCTTTGGCAATGCGCTGAAAAAACCCGGCGATACCCTCAGCATGGCTAAAGGTGACAATCCACTGAGTGGGCCGTTTTACATCGAAGGAGCCGAACCTGGCGATACTCTGGCGGTGAAGATTCTTGACTTGCAAGTGGACGGCGACACCGGCATCGGAGCATTTGCCCCTGGGTTTGGCGCGCTGAATGAAACCAGCTACACTCCCATGCTGCATACGGCGCTGCCGGAAAAGATCTGGTTTTATCCCATCGATCACACCTCCAATACCGCAACATTCAAGGCGCTGGACTCGGATTTTTCGGTAAAAATTCCGATGCATCCCTTCTTCGGCTGCATCGGCGTGGCTCCGGCGAATGGCGAGGCGCGCAGTTCGATCGTGCCCGCAGAATTCGGCGGCAACATGGATTCACCGGAAGCAAGTGTGGGCAATACCGTGTATTTTCCGGTCAATGTGCGGGGAGGCCTTCTCTACCTTGGGGACGGACACGCCGCCATGGGCGATGGCGAAATTGCCGGAACGGCCGTTGAAGTACCGCTGAAAGCACGCGTGCAAGTCAACGTGATCAAGCATCAGAAGATCAACTGGCCGCGATTCGAGAATGACGACTCCATCATGACCGTCGGAGCGTATCGTCCTTTGGATGATTGCCTGCGCATCGCTTTCACCGAACTGGTTGGCTGGATCCATAACGACTACGGTTTGTCTGAGCTGGATGCATATGAATTGCTGTCGAAGGTGGCGAAAATTCATCTGAATGAGATGGTGGATCCGAACTACGTGGTAGTGGCGTCTATCGAGAAGAAGTACTTGCC
Source organism: uncultured Terriglobales bacterium (assembly GCA_955652845.1). Classification (GTDB taxonomy): domain Bacteria; phylum Acidobacteriota; class Terriglobia; order Terriglobales; family Acidobacteriaceae; genus JABCYV01. Next base: position 2,262 of record CATPBY010000222.1, read on the forward strand.
GCCCAGCAGACTAAAAGTGACGAAGTGAATAACTGAACAGGGTTCCTTCAGTTGAATCGTGTCGCGCGCCAGAGAGCGATCCCGCAACTTATCACAAGCGCAAACATGGCAACCGCAATCGCGGCGGCCGACCTCAGATCAATGTCCATGCGCGGAACCCGTGCCATGGCTGCGAGACCAACAAAGATAGCTGTGACCCCGCCGACCAGCAGCCAGTCGATGAGTGATCTGCGGCGTCGCCCTCCCTCGAACTCTCTGCCTTCCATAGCAGCGCGAACGTAGGCGTTTTCAACTCCATACTTTTTGCCTTCCCGTTCTGCCGCCTGCTGCCATCGCGAATGCTCTCGCCCTGATGCGGACGACAGGGCGATTGCAGCGGCGCCCAGCGCCATTAAAATTGAACCTCCAATCACTTGCGCCTGCACCCTATGGCCCGCTCCTTGGAGCTCATGAAAAACCAGAATGCCCCAAAGTAATCCCCAAAGCTGGTTCGTGTTGGACAGCGGAACTCCTCGACTGATACCAACGTATTTAGCGGCATACTGCTGAAACAGATCTCCTATCACCCAAACGAAGCCACCCAGCATCACCCAGAAAAGGAGCGCTCGCGCTCCCACAATCTCATGCCACAGGGGAGCGGGTCCCCGGTAGCTGAGGGCAACAATTGTCATTGTGCCCAGTTCCCCTACCGTAAAGAACGTTATGAAAGAAAGAGGATTCATGCCGGTGAGATAGGCTTTCCGGTACGGAATGTACATGGTTCCCCACAAGATACCGGCGCCAAGGGCCGCGATCACGCCGAATGCGGCTTTGTCCGCCGGAGCTTGAGTGGAGGATGCAAACGCCAGCAAGGTTGCGCCGCCAAACATGGCTAGCGCTCCTCCCAACACTCCCGCCCAGCGCCTCCATGCTGCCTCGCGCAGTTCATTGAACAAAGCAAAGCCCCAGAAAATCCCCAACAGGCTATTCGTATTCCACAAAGGAAACGCGATACTGAGACCGACGTCGCGAATTGCATAAATAGTCATGGTGTTAGCCACTGCCCACATGCAGCCCGCGAGAATCGCCCAGACAATCAGATGAGGCGCTTGTCGAACATCATTGCGCACGTACGAGGTTCCCCGGATGAATGCGGGGATGCTCCAGCGGGCCAGAAAGACACCCGCCACCATGATGAGGGAAACTGTGATGGGTGAGACCCCAGCGCTGGCCATTTTTATCGGCGCTTCGGCGCCGCCAAGCCACGCACCGGCAGTGATGCCGCAGAATACTCCTACTGCCTGTAAGACTCGCAGGCGGCTGGCCTGCATCGTACTCTGAACTGCACGATCGGCATTGGGATCCACGTGCCTCTTTTTCGAACTTAATGGAGTTCGTGCAAAAGTAACAACCCGGCCAAAAGCACGATCAGCGGGATCCAGAAGTGCACGTCATGCACGATGATGCTGAATAGATTCTTCGACCGTACCGTCAGGTTCTCGCCCTCCAGCATTCCTATGGTTTCCACTCGGACTCCCGCGCCGGGAGAGGCTCGATTCTACCCGCCCAGGCTCATTGTTCAAAGTAGTGTTAACAGGCAGTGCCACGGCTTGTCCCGACCGGTGGTATCCCTTGGTGGTATCCCTTGAAGAGATCACCTGCTCCCGGCTTGTTTATTGGTGGCTGTGCAGTGCGTGCGGTCAGCTAGTATGAACCTGGGAGAACAGCTCCCGACGGGGCGAAACCTATTCAACTCGGAGGGTCGGACTGGAGATGGAACGGGACCCTTACGACGCCACGATTGTCGAGTGGAAGTAAACGTAGACCTTTTTGGAGGCTCATGGTTGGAGCTGTCGATGTCGGCGGAACGAAAATCGCGGTAGGAATTGTGAATCCTGAGGGCAAGGTATTGTTCCGTTCGGAATCAACCACCGGCGCGGATGGGTCCTATGAAGCCGCGCTCCGCCGCACAGTAGAAATGTTGAAGAAGGGCATCGTCGAACTCGGAGCGAAGCTCCAGGGGATTGGAATCGGATCAACAGGGCCGGTGGATCCG
>CATPBY010000223.1 GCA_955652845.1 uncultured Terriglobales bacterium
ACATTGACCGCCCGTAAGGTCGGTTATCGAGAAAACTGTTACAAGCCAGATAAAGGACGGCGATCGAGTGATCTGCCGCGGCACGTATGACAAGGACGGCGTGCTCAACGCTACCCTGATTTCGAAACGGCTCTCACATTCGGCTTCGTAGCCGTTGAAAGGCTGCTGGGGTCTGCGCGAAACTGGGTTGCATCGCCTGGATCTTGCCTTGAGTGTCATTCGGCACTTTCCGACGGCGTAAGATCAGTCTTATGCGCGGCTCCCTCTCCGTTTTCTTTCTGGCAACATTATTCGGCACCAGCCTCGCGTTGCGGGCCGAGGCGCCGAACATTGTCTTTATCACGGTCGACACCACGCGTGCCGACCGGATGGGCTTTCTGGGATCGAAACGCGGGATTACGCCGAATCTCGACGCACTGGCGCGGCAGGGCGTAGTGTTTGAAAAAGCCTATTCCCAGGCGCCGCTGACGCCAGTTTCCCACGCCACCATTTTTACCGGCACCTATCCTCAGTTTCATACTGTCACTGACTTCGGGCATCTTCTGCCCTCTTTGCTGCCATACGTACCGGACATCCTGCACAAAAGCGGATATCACACCGCCGCCTTCATCGGCTCGATCATTCTTGATCCCAAGGGCAACATGGCGCCTGGATTTGACCGCGGCTTCGATTTCTTCGATGCCGGCTTCCACATGAAGAAGGGTCCGGATGAGACCCGTTACGATAATGTCGAGCGCCGTGGTGGCGATGTGGTAGCGCACGCCATCGCCTGGCTGACCAGGAATCGTCAATCACCATTTTTCATCTGGGTGCATTTGTACGATCCGCATGCTCCCTATGATCCGCCACCGCCATACGACAAGCGTTTCGCTGACGGCTACGACGGCGAGATCGCTTACGCGGACGCATCTCTGGGAAAGTTATTTCAGTACATGCGTCTCCACGGTTTGTATGATCGCGCGCTGATTCTAATGATGTCTGACCACGGCGAATCGCTGGGAGCGCATGGAGAGAGCATGCATGGCATTTTCCTCTACGATGAGACCATTCACGTCCCCCTGGTTTTCAAGCTGCCCGGAGAGCTGCTTGCTGGCCGACGTGTGACCAGTCGAGTGCGGTTGGTGGACGTCGCTCCCACGCTGTTGAGCATGCTGAGCCTCCCACTTCCCCCGACCTTTCAGGGAGACTCGCTGGTGCCACTGATGAAATCTCCGAGGACCGCGGCGGACCTTCCGGCATACTCCGAAACGGACTACCCTCATCGCGCGTTCGGCTGGAGCGGGCTGCGCGCGATGCGCTCCGGGAAATACTTATTTGTGCGCGCTCCCAAGCGCGAACTGTACGATCAATCACAGGACAAGGGCGCAGAGCACAACCTGGCTACTTCTTCCCCCGCAGTGACGGATACCCTGCAGAACCAGTTGGATGAATTTCACAGTCAGACCAGCAGTTTCCCCGAAAAGTCAGAGCAAAAAGCTCTAAGCCCGGAGCAGAGTGAAAACTTGGCAGCCTTAGGCTATGTGGGGTCAAACGCCGCCGCGCAATCTCAGGACCCACTGCAAGGAGCTGACCCAAAGGACAAGATTGAGATCTCGAACGTTCTGCAGGAAGGCATTATTGCCGTGGAAGACGGGCAATACGCGCACGCGATTCCACTTCTGCAGCACGTGATCGAGGACAGCCCACTGGTCTCCGCAGCTTACGTGCAACTTGGCATTGCCCTGCGAAAGGTGGGACGTCATCCGGAGGCAGTTACAGCCCTGCGCCAGGCGGTAAAGCTTTTACCGGACTCGACTGAGGCCCAGTACGAGTTGGGCCTTGCTTTGTACGAGACGGGGGCCTGGCAGGAATCGACGCCGTTCTTTGAATTAGTAGCCAAAAAGCGGAAGAATTTTCCTGACGCACAATATTCGCTGGCATCGGTTTACGCTCGCGTTCAACGTGTGCCGGAAGCGATTGATCTGTTGAAAAACGTTCTTCAGCTGAGTCCTGAACACTTCCGCGCCAATCTCCTTCTCGGGCGAATTTTCAGTTTGCAGAACCGGCCGGAAGAGGCTTTGCCATACCTCAGGCAGGCAGTTCGTTCGGAGCCCGCCAACTTCGAAGGACATGCCTTCCTGGCAGATGCCTACGACCAGCTCGGAAGCGCTCAGGAAGCGGCTGCCGAGCGAAATCGTTCGGAGACGCTGAAGCGAAAGCCGGCACAGTAACTTGAGCGACTCAGGACTTCTGGCGCGACATTCTTCCCCACCATGCCGAGGCCAGGATAATCACTGCCGGATAGCATTCCAGGGTGTAGCGTGGTTCGGGATTCTCCAGTGTTCCCAGAAATGCCGATCGCAGGACGACGAATGTGAGCAACAAACCGAGATACTTTACTTCCGCTCCCCACACCGCCGCCAGAGCCGCGGCCATATAAAAAAAGCCGATCGCGCCGAGTCCGACAGCAAGCGCGGACCATTGCGGATCGTCATTGAATTCCCACCATCGAGTATCTGAAGGTAATGTCTCGGTGCGCGGGCGCAGCCACATGTCGGCAATGCGCAACAGCGGCAACCAAACGTAGTAGCGCAACGGGGCGTCATGGATCCGTTCCGTGGCCAGTGCTGCGAATTCGGCGTCCAATTCCGGATCGAAATGCAGTTCCCGGTTATAGTCCTCCAATGCTTGCAGCGTTTTTTGCCGTTGCTCGGCCGAATCGAAGGTGCGGTCGGGAAGCTTCCTCACATCCACCGGATTGCCCGGCGCCGGCCAGTAGATTTCCTCCACCGAGGCATAGTCGGCAATCCAGGTTTTGACCCAGCGATTGAATCCCATGGGAACGAATTCATCTTCTTCGTTCGCATAGCGCGGGGCCAGCGGTTCGAAGCGTCCCAGAGTGTGAACGTTGCGCCAAGTCCACGGAACGAGTGGCGCGAGCGCGGCGCAAGCAAGAAGCAAGCCCGCGAGAGATACGTGTCGCGCTTGCGTCCTGAATGAGCGCAACAGAAGAATCATAAGGTAAAGGAGTATTGCCGCCAGCAGCAACCCCCCATCCGG
>CATPBY010000224.1 GCA_955652845.1 uncultured Terriglobales bacterium
ATCGCCTGAAGCATGTCAGAAGTTCGACCGTCATGCAGGAAAAACAGACGCTGTCCAACGCCCCACAGCGGAGCGGTACGGAATTGATCCGGTCCAGCGGCTCCCTGTTGGACACCATCCGCCAAACCCGATCCCATATGATGCAGCGCGAAGTCGGAAAAGGGCTGGTAGGTCACATTTCCCATTCCCGTAAAAATAGAATCCGCCGTAGTAAGTGAGGGCGAATGGCAAAGGGAGCAACCCACTGTATTAAAGAGAGTGGAACCATTCTGTGTCGAACCATTCTGCGGGCCCGGTGTGGGAGGCGCCGCCAACCGCATAAATACAGCGAAGTTCCCAACGTCTGAAAGCATTTCTGACGCTGTGCCGATCGGAGTACCGAAGTTTGTGCTGCTGTTGTTGCCGTTCAAAAGTACGGTGGCATCCTCCGGTCCTTGATTGAACACACAGCCCGGAACCGCTGAACGCTCGTTGGGAAACAGTTCACTGGTTACACCTTGTTCCACGTTATAGGCTTCGCCTGCGAAGATCAGGAGGGATTTATTCTGCGCCTTCCAACCAAAGCGCGTGATTGTACCGTCGTTGCCGCTGGTATTGAAGCTGCCGCCAATGCCAAGTTGAGCCCGGGCGGTCTGAGTGGCAGCCAGATTCTCCCGAAGAATCGCATCTGGCGTGTTCTCCACCAGCCCTAAGCCAAACAGAGGGGTTGGAATGCGGAAAATCACGTTGTTGTAGGCGAGTTGCTGGGCAAAGTTCGGCTGCGCAAGGGTGCAGCCCACAGCATCTGAGCGGCCCGCGATGGTATATAAGTCGTGCACCCCGCCGTCGAACGAGCCATCAGGATTGCGAACAAATCGCGCCTCTCTCACCGGGCCGTCCGGCGTGATGAATGAGGGAACAACATTCTTGGCGCCATCCAGAGTGGCGAGGGCTACCTGAGGATTCGCGACTGAATGAATCCGGCTGACCAGTCCCGGGCTGCTGCCTCCCAGCGCCGGTTCTGCATGGCACATGGCGCATGCATTTCCATTGAACCCCGGTCCCAGACCACCGCTGTCTTCGCCGGGGATATTCCCCGAGACTGACTGCACTTCCTGAAAACGCAGCAGTGCCTGGTTGAAGAAAGTTTGCTCGTTAGCGTTCAATGTTGGGTAATAGCTACCCGGACCGCCGGCTCCGGCAGGAGCACCCCGAGGCCCAGGATCTTTTTGAGCTTGAATCGTTCCCGCACTTAAGGCTACGGATATAGCAAGGCACACAACTACCGTAGAAAGATCCAATCGCTTCATTTGCATCCTCCAGGCACGGAGCAAGACACACTCCGGCGGCAGCACAGGGTTGGTTTACTGGGAGGAGCGGCGCAAGTGTCGTCCCAAATGTTCGGCCCGGTCCGGCTGGGAAGAAAGCGACACGCAAGCTGACGCGAGCGGCACAGTCCTAAGGCGTGGCGAAAGCCCAGCTCGAACTGAATTACTTTTCTACAGGCACCGCGAAAACTATCGAGACTGTAGTTCCGATTCGGAAATGCGTCAAGATGACCGGAAGTACATCTGAGGCTGTGCAAAAAGCGCGTCTGTCAAGGCATTTGGGGCGACGGGACTGTGGGAAAATGGTCAGCTGCCGCAACACCGGTTCAGCGGCCCGGTTCAGCCGCAGCATCCCAAACAGTCTTTCCGCCTACGATTGTTTTGAGAACTTTGACCCCGCGGATTTTCGCGGTATCAATGGAGAAAATGTCATCGCTCAGCACCACCATGTCCGCCAGCTTGCCGGATGTGATCGAGCCTTTTTCCTTCTCTTGAAACTCGGCGTAAGCGGAGCCCATGGTGTAAGCCTCGACCGCTTCGGCGACGCTGAGTTTTTGTTCCGGAAACCAGCCGTCGGGATTTTTCCCGTCCAGGGTGGCGCGAGTGACCGCGGCGTAAATGGTAAGCATGGGATTCAGTGGCGCCACATCCCAATCGGTACCGAAAGCCAGCCGCACCCCATGATCGAGAAACGTACGGAAGGCATAAGTCCGGCTGGCGCGGTCGTGACCGATGCGTGCTTCCGCCCAGCGCCCGTCGTCAATGGCGTGATACGGTTGCATCGAAGCGATGACATGCAATTGTGCGAAGCGGTCAAAGTCTTTCGCGGCCATATGCTGCGCATGCTCGATTCGGAAGCGGCGGTCGGCATCGCCGTGAGCTTTCGCAATCTCGGAATAAATATCCAGAATCATCGAGATAGCCTGGTCCCCAATCGCATGCGTGCAGAGTTGCAGTCCCGCGGCGTCGGCCTTCACCATGCGGTCACGCATAAGTGAAACCGGATGCATTTCATCCGATAGCAGCCCGTGGTTGCCCGGCTGGTCGGTGAAGGGGTCGAAGAAGTAAGCTGTGCCCGACCCCAGCGAGCCATCCGCAAAAGCTTTTAGCGCGCCCAGGCGCAGATAGGGCCCTCCGAAAGCGTGGCGGATCCCGATCCTGGTCTGATCTTCCACCTGGGTGATGAGCGGTGCAGCATAAATGCGCGTAATCAACTCGCCGCGTTGCAGCAACTCCGAATAGACAGCGACGTCTTCGTAGTCCGGATTCATGTTCTGCACGCTGGTCACTCCCAGTGAAGCAGCGTGAGCCAGGGCGCGTTTCGCCGCTTTCAGGCGCTGCTCGTGGGAAAGCGGCGGAATTGCTTTATCGAGGTAATCCATGGCTGCATCTTTTAGCGCGCCTGTTGGATTGCCTTGCCCATCCCGCACGATCACGCCCCCTGGAGGATCTGGAGTCTTGGCCGTGATTCCGGCCAGCCGCAGGGCGACGGAGTTGGCCAGGCCCATGTGCCCGTCATACCGCGAGACGAATACGGGCGTATCTCCAGTCACTGGATCAATCAACTCTTTCGACGGCAACCTGGGCGGGTTCCATTTTGTTTCGTCCCAATCGCCGCCCAGAATCCACTCTGCTTTGGGAGTATTTTTAGCTCGCTCGCCGACGCGCCTGGCAAATTCCTCCGCGCTGGTGGCGTCGTTCAACTGCACTGCGTCGAGTTGTGCGCCGCCGCTGATGAAATGCACATGGGAATCGTTGAAGCCCGGCAGCAACAGGTTTCCGCCGGCGTCCATTACGCGCGTGCCGGGACCCCGCCAATTCTGGACATCGGCATTTGATCCGACGGCCACAATGCGCTCGCCAATCACGGCTACTGCCTGGGCGTTTGGTTGGGCCTTATCCACAGTCCAGACTTTCGCGTTAATGATGACAAGGTCAGCAGCAGGTTTGGACTGGGCAGCGGCGGCGATCGCCAGAAGGCATACCATCCACGAAATGAGTCTTGTTTTCTTCACAATGTTGTCGCTCCTCTGAGTGTCAGCCTATCTCTGTCCCCACTTCAGCTTGGTGCGTAGCACATCAAAAAATGTTCCTTGAACGTGCAGCAGCTTAACGTGGTACTCAGACTTACGGCATCGCACGCGGTCTCCGTCAAACATCGGCATGCCGATCTGGCCATCGATACTCAAATAAGCCTCGTCATCACCGGTCTTGACCACAATCTCGATCTCCGCAGTGTCGCGTACCACCAGGGGTCGATGTGTCAAAGAATGAGCGGACACCGGCGTAATGACGAACGCGTCCACGGAAGGCATCAGGATGGGCCCGCCCGCGGCCAATGAGTAAGCTGTAGAGCCGGTCGGAGTGGAAACGATGAGACTGTCCGCCTGGTACAGGGAGACGAAAGTATGGTCCACGTAAACGTCACAGTGGTTCAAGCGGGCAATGGTGCCTTTCCCGACGACCACGTCATTGAGCGCGTCATACTGCGCCACGCTCGTTTCCTGGCGCAACACCTCGCAGTGCACCATCGATCGGGTTTCGAGATTACAGCAGCCTTTATCGATGCTGCCCAGCGTGGTGTATAGATCCTCCAGTGGCACTTCGGTGAGGAAGCCAAGCGAACCGAGGTTCACGCCCAGCACTGGAATTCCTGCCTTCGCAACCGCACGGGCTGCGGACAACAAAGTGCCGTCTCCGCCCAGCACGACCACGAACTTCAGTGGTCGAGAAGCCATATCTTCGCGCGCAAGCACTTCAAAACCTGGAGCCTGGGAGGACGTTTCTGGATCCACAACCACCTGGTAGTGGTACTGGCGAAACCAGGCAAGCAGACCGGGAACAATGCTGGCGAGTTCGGGTTTGCCTGGTTTTGAGATGATTCCCGCAAGTTTGCCGGGTGACGGATCTTTCGTGGCGACCATAGTGAAAGTCGAATTGTACAGAAAATCGAAAGAAAAGCTTACCCGCCGGTGCGCAGCGTCACGCGAGGAGGTGCAGAACGGTAGTCTCGACTTTGGGCCACGCGGTGGAGCGGGGATCGATCAGCTCGAAGTGTCCAGCGGTTGAGACTTCCAGGTAATGAACATCCTCACCGCGTGGCTTTTTCTCCTCGGTATAGGTGCGGCTGAAAGGCGGAGGGACCACATCGTCGGCGGCGCCGTGGATCAGCCATTGCGTCGCTTGAGAGATCTTCAGTTCCATCGGGTCGGCTTCGCGGTAGTGTTCTGGAACGTCTTGCGGCGCTCCGCCGAGAAAATCTGCAACCGCGTTATCGCTGAGGTGAAGTTCCCAGGCCTGGCGCAGGTCGACAACTCCAGCCAGCGAGACCACGCGCTTGAGTGTTGGCTCATGGCCCGCGAGGCAAAGTGCCAGTTGACCTCCGGCAGAGTGGCCCATTGCCGCGGTACGAGCGCTATCTAATCCGTATTTCGGTGCGAGTTGGGACAGGAAACGATACGCAGTACGGATGTCTTCGAAGCTGGCAGGCCATCCCCCGCCCTTGTTGCCGACGCGGCGGTACTCCACATTCCAGGTGGCAATGCCCTTGGCGGCAAGCGCGGCGCAAAGGTGTCCGGCGTGAGTCAAGTCATACTTGGCGCGCCAAAAGCCGCCGTGAATATTCATCAGTACGGGAAACGGACCCTTCGTTTTAGGCAGGCGCAGCTCTCCGAATTGGTTGGGATCGGTGCCATAGGCGAGATGAGCGTCAGCCGGTGGCGCGGGCAGCGTCAGGATGTCGTCGGAGGGCATGATTTATTTAGCTTCAACCGTCAGATCTCGCGTAACTCAACGACCACGCCGTCTCCCCAGCCGTATTTTTTCCGCGAAAGCTCCTGAACGGCACGGAGCAATGCGGGTTCGTTCTCGGCGGACAAAACCCGGGCTCGAGCTTGAAACTTAGCGCCGGCGATTCGCACCTGTACCTCAGGCTGGGCACGCAAGTTTTGCAGCCAGCGCGCGGTGGGATATTCCGCAATCACGTAAAAGCAATCGCCCTGCCGGGTGAACCAAATCTCGATTTCGCGCGGCTGGCCAGATTTGCGGCCTCGCGTGGTGAGATACAAGTACTGCTGACGATCGGTATCACTGTCCTTTAAATTTGAGCTTGGATTTATTTTCTTCAAGAAATTCGCGAAGTTTTTCCGACGCCTCCAGCAGCCGGGTCCATTGTTCGTAATAAAGGGTGACGGGAAACCGCCCCAGCCCGTAAACGCTCACCCCGCCTTTCTCGCTGACGCGGAATTCCAGGCTCCCGGTGCGTCGCGGCCCTTGCTTTTCCAGTTCCGCAAGCTTGGCCTTGAGTTCTTCATAGGTCGGTTCAGACATTGAGATTACCTCGGATGATGACGTAAGTGATCCATGATAAGTCTTCCCTGCAGCTTCTCCAAATCGCGCGTTGCCACCCATTTCCTTGCGGTGGTATGCTCCTTTTTGAATGATGAGCGGGAGTAGTTCAGCGGTAGAACGCCAGCTTCCCAAGCTGGATGTCGCCGGTTCGATCCCGGTCTCCCGCTCCAT
>CATPBY010000225.1 GCA_955652845.1 uncultured Terriglobales bacterium
CAGCATTGCCCCGGCCGCAGCCATGCGATCCTCGCTGACACTGTGGGTATAACACTGCAAGGTCAACTTAACATCACTGCGAAGTTTGAGGCTGGACTCGACGAGGTAAAGAATTCCGTAGGCATGAATCACGCGCTGCGAAACCTCCGCCTCGTCGAATCCAGTTGTGGTACCAAAAGCCTAATCTGCAGCAGCACTCGTCGCGCCCTCTTTCGCCGCCACCAAGGCACCTCTCGCTGCTTCTTCGATGATATGAGCGACCGCCTGGGGGTGCGACACATACACGGCGTGGCTGCTTTTGACTTCGACGACCGTTGCACCGGCGCGCTTCGACATCAGCCGCTGCGCATCGGGCGGAAGCATCCTGTCCTCGGTAGTAAGCAGGTACCAACTGGGTTTCGCCTTCCATGCCGCCTCGCTGATGGTGCCTCCCAGCGCGTTCACACCCCACGGCACTTGCGAGTCGGCCATGAATTCGGCCTCTTCCGGGCTCACATCGCCGGCGAAAGACGCAGGGAATTTCGCCTTGTCGAGCAGCAGAAAGCCATCCACGGGCGGAAGGATCGGCGGTACAGGCGCGCCCGGAGGCGGGTCCTTAATCAGCGAGGATACAGATTCGCCTTTGTCGAGCGCAAAGGCAGCGATATAAACCAGCCCCGCCACCTTGGGGTCGTTGCCGGCTTCGGTGATGACAGCGCCGCCATACGAGTGACCGACGAGTATCACGGGGCCGTTCTGAGCGGCGATCGCACGCTTGGTAACCGCCACGTCGTCTGCCAGAGAGATGGTCGGATTCTGGACGATGGTGACCGTGTAGCCGTCCTTCTTCAAGACATTGTAGACGCCCTCCCAACCGGACCCGTCCACCAAGCCGCCGTGGACGAGAACGATGTTCTTCACAACTGTCGTTGATTTTGTTTGTGCAGCTAAGGCACCAAGTGTTATCAAGACATCGCGTCGGTTAGGGTGAAACATTGTGCGAACTCCTCGAGTTGTATGGAGCTCGGCCGAGGATCAATGGCAACACGAGCGAGCCCAACCCAGCACATCTAGGTACTAATTACAAACAGATAGTCGTTCACATCGGCGGCTTGGTCCCTGCCCGCTCCGCCGCGATGTACGCTGCGTACCAGTCCGGCCAGTTCGCGTCGCGCTGCCCGTTGCTCTCCTCGTGCTCGCCGTGGGCGGCTGCCGCGCGCCGCATCGCGCTTGCCAGATCGTTTGCGGACGCAAAGGTCGTCGTTGCGGGATCGATGCGCCCGGGCGCCCGGCGCGTGACCTCCTGGACGATCCACGCGTTGCCATCGGGATCTTCGAAAGCAACGTAGGAGCGATAGCTCTGGCGCTCAGGGTCCGGGCCGCTGATGCGTCCTGCCGGCGAGAACGGCGAGCCGTGGAATACTTCACTCGCGTTGACGCCCCCCGCCACGAGCTCCTTGTGGGCGGCTTCAATGTTGGAGACGATCAGGCCTCCGCGGAACGAGCCAGGCGCCTCCGTAACTCCCTTGCCGAATGAGATCGAGCTCCCTGAACCCGGAGGCGTGAACTGGACGACGCGAAAGTCGCTTCCCATCACGATGTCGTCGTCGAGCCGCCACCCGAGCTTTGTGTAAAACTCCTTTGCACGGTCGACGTCCGAGACGGGGATGAGCGAGACCTCGAACTTCATGTCGACTCTCGCGACACCGGCGTCATACTTCTGTTCTTTAAAGCTGCTGACTGTTTGACTCATGTAATTCTCCCTTTGCTCGTGACTTAGTCTCCCGAGCGTATGCGGCTCATAGAGTTCCTGGAACCTCGCACTCAGCCTTTTAAGGGTGTGTTTGCAAGGATCTCCACTTTTTCCACCTGCGGAGAAACCGCAAATAATTCGCTGGCCCGCGCCCCCAATGCCTTCGCGATCTCGCCAGTCAAGTGGGCATTGCGGCCCGCTTCATTTGCAAAGGTGTCGAAGATGCCGAACTTCCGCGGGCCGATCTTGAACGCATACCATTTCAAGGTTGCTTTTTCATTCAGCGCGAGTGCTTGAGCTGACTTTAGAAATGCCTCGGCGTCAGCCTCTTTACCTGCGCGTGCTTCGAGCGTAACTAATAATCCAATTGCTTCCATTGACTTTCCCTCCTGTGTTGAATTGGTTCCGGCCGGCAAACAATAATCAGTTGTTCCGGTGTCCGGTTTGTTGATGCTGTGGCTCTTCTCGCAACTGTGAGTAAACTGCACATCAGAAACGGACTTGTGCGGATTTCTGCTGGGATGGTCGGAATCTTGCTAAATTTATGCTCCCCCAGGAGAACTCCAACACTTGAGTCCGGGGTTTGTCTTGAGGGATGGACGACGAGAGTTCGAATGAGCTATGGAGTGGGAGAGTCAGAATTGTTGATGGAGGGCACAGTTCTGAGGCGGGTACAAGGAGCGACGAGTTACAAATTCGGGACAGGGAGGTGCGTTAACAAGGAAATGAACGGCAACTGGTGAGAGTGAAGTTCTGGCTGCTAACCACTAATCACCAGGAGTGGCGCATCTTCCGAGGAGGTTTCAGACGCCCAAGTTGCTTGGGAGTCGACTAGATCCTGGCGATACTCTGTCGGGCTGACTCCCAAGACATCACGAAAGACCTGTGCAAAGTGCTGCTGGGTCTTGAAGCCACAGGCAACGGCCACGTCCAATACTCGCGGATCGGGAGCATGCAACATCGCTTTAGCACGCTCAAGCCTTTGGCGCAGAACAAATTGATGCGGGGTCTCACCCGTTGACTTGCGAAACATCCGCGCGAAATGAGCTGTGCTCAATCCTACCGATTGCGCCATCTCGTCGAGACTCAAGTCGTCTTCCATC
>CATPBY010000226.1 GCA_955652845.1 uncultured Terriglobales bacterium
ATACGCAGGCGCGACACCAGCGGAGACAGATGCCGGGGACTGGTCAGGAAGGCAATTGCTGTGAAGTCAGCCGTCGTGGCGAAGACGTTTCGAGTGCCGCTCACCAGCGCACCGCCGAAGGTTGTATCCAGAAAGTATTTTTGCGTGAGTTCCCAGCTTATCAGCTGGCGAGCGACTGGCGGTGCAGGACAAGCCTCCCTTTTCGCGGGCGAGATGTCGGGCTCATCCTCGAAGGGGTTCCAGAGTGGTTGGGGTGGCGGCGCTTGATCGGATGTAGGCAATGGGGCGGTTGTGCAGCCAGGCGTCGTGGAAGGCGCGCGTTTAGCGAACAGTCGAGTAATGGCGCCATACTCGATTTCATTAGTGTTAGTAAGGATATCGCGTTCGTCAAATCGCAGAATTTCTGAAAAATTGTCGACTCCAATGACGCGGCGGTAGACCGCCCGCGATTCGATTACATGCTTCAATTTGCGCCCGAAAAGGCCACGGTCGAATAGCCGCTCGATCGCCGGTGGCCGCAATTCGACCGTAGTTTCCACCGCCCTGCGGTTGAGCGGATCGCCAGAAGCTACTCTCGGGCCAGAACTCGATGCCAGCTGCTGACTGTACAAAGTGTCGCGAACGGCGACCTCCGGCCGCAGCGACCATCCGCCGAAAAGTATGGGCAAAGAAACCCTGGGATTGATGTCGAAGCGCCCCACCAGCCGGGCAGTGCGAAACTGAGGTTCGCTGCGAGATACGCCCTCCGCCGCGGTTTCGAAGCTCCAGTAAAAAGGAGACCTCCCAAGCTGCCGGTCGACGCTCGAAAAGTCAATAGTCGGGGTATGCAGTATCGTAATCAAGTCGCCACTTTTTATGCTTTGGAAGTCCTGATAACGCTGGACGTAGGTATTGAACGAGAGGCCGTTCGTGGTGTGCGACAAAAAGCCCTGAGATCTCACCTCCGAATTCACCGCCTGATTAAACACCTCGTAAAACGCCAGCCGGAATATGAATGCACTCAGGTAATCCACATCGACCACTGCGCGGAAGTTGTGAGGCAATCGATCACTGCCGTCAACCCTTACTTCTTCTCCTCCCTGCTTGGTTTTCTGGGCTCCGGCCCCGCGGTCAATGACGCCGAAATAATTGAGCAAAAGAAAGGAATTGTTACTGGGCGCAGCGCGAAAAAAGCCAGTTTGTCCCCAGCCGCGGCTGGAGAAGTACTGGGCCCCAATCTCGGCGTCCATACTACGGTTGATGGCCCAGTAAAACGAATCTCCCAGAATGGTGCCTTTGACGGTTGAGCGGCCAAAACTGGGAGTGAGGAAACCGGATTGCCGCTGGCGCTGCAGCGGATGGGTCGCGAAAGGAAAATACAGTATTGGGAATCCTCGAATTCGGAACGTGCTCAAATATTTAAGTGCGGTGTCGCCGGGACTTACGACCGCGCGGTGCATATTGAATTGCCACTGCGGATGCGGCGATTTGCAGCTGGTTACCGTGCCATTGTGCACAACGTAGTGCTCGGGATCAATTTTGTCGACAATCTTTCCAGTGAATGCAAATGGATTTGACGTGGTTAGAAGCATTCGCGGCCGGTACTGGCGGTTGCCGATCGTCCCTACCGCATCATAGAAGCGGCCCGTGTCGCTGCGAATATTATAAGTCCCGTGGCTGGCCTCAATATGCTCGTCATTGGCGCCGCCGTCAACCACAACATGGCCTGCGACAGTCACATCGCTGGTATCTTCGTTGTACGTGGCTTCGTCCGCCCACAGTGTGAGGTCGTGGTAATCAATTTTGCCGCGAATGTGCAGCTTGAAGACCGGACCAATCTTCTCCTGCTGAATGGCGCAGATGATTACATCCTCCTTGGTGGTACGCACCACCGGCGGGCAATGCAGCTGCGTGGCAGCTGAGAGGCCAGCACACGACAGATGACACACAAACACCGCTGCGAAAAGGAACCGTGTGCGGAAGATCATCGAACGCGCCGGAACGTCTCAATGGCCGGAAATCTTCATAATCGTAGCATGACCAATCTGCGAAGCGGGCTGGGATTCCTGTCCTCACCTGGACAACTAATCCTATCGATTGGGACAGCCAGCCGGGGCATACGATTCAAATCGGCCCTTGATAGCGGCGCAGCCGCACCGCCGCCCCGAGGAACGCGACAGCTAACGCTAATCCGATCCAGAGGGCTGGGCTAAGCAGAAATTGAGCCGGGGTAATATGGGTCATCGGATCGGTGGGAAACATACCTGGCGGCGTAAAGCTCATCGGTTCGGTGATACCGATCAGTCGGTGCCCCACCAGGGCGGCGAAGTGGTCGGTGTGAAACGCAATTTTTTCGACGCCGGCGATCGCCAGCACCGGCAATGCCGCCCACAGCAATACAGCCCGCCGAGCCCAGCCTGACACCAGCAACAGCCAGCAGTAGACCGGCGCTGGCCACAATGCATGTGCGGTCATAATGTGGTAGAGCAGAAGCAGGGACATCTGCAAAACAGGCAGCTGCGTCCATAAGGAAGCCACGCTCAGACCGCTCGCCATCAGTACTGCGCTACTCAGCATCAGGATCAGGAACTGCAACCCCAGGGTGATAGCAAAGGTGAGCAGGGGCAGAATGAGGAACGGAATGCTTGCCTTGGCAAGCACTGTGGTGAAGTCCGAAACTGGCAGTGACTTCCAGAACAGGATGCTGCGATCGCGGCGTTCGCTGTGCAGCGCGTCGGCACAGTAAAACAAAGTCACGAGGATATAGGTCCCCATCAGGAAAGCAGCCGCAATGTTGTATGGCCCAAGAATGGCTTCGCGGTAATGCTTCGGATCGGCGCCCGACAACAGACGCATCTGGGCCGGTAGACGAATGATGCCGACCAGATGGCCGATGAAAAATATGGCGGCGACCCCCAAGGGTGCGAGGTAAACGTAGCGGTTTTCCCACAATTCGCGCCGCACCGACCAGAACACTGGCAGCGTCGCGGAAGTGACTGCGGGTGAGATAACCTGCGAGCCGCTTATTTGCGACTCGCGGGGAGAACCGGGCATGGCGTTCGATTGACTATTCATATAACCGCTCCTTGTGTCTGGCCGGCATGATTGTCCATCACCGCAACAAACAGATCGGCAACGCTGGGTGTACGGACCTCGCCGAGCGCCCCCAGTCGCTGACGATCAACGCCATCGAACAGCAGCACACTGCCGCCGATCCCTTTGTGTTCATACATCGGCTTCAATGCTCGTGCTGCGGCGACCTGCTCCGGACGCACCTTTACTTCCAGATACCGCAACTCCAGTTCTTCTGTGCTGCTATCAAAGACGATGCGGCCGCGGTCGATGAACATAAGATCGGTGAGCACGTGCTGGATCTCGTCCACCTGGTGGGTCGCTACCACAATCGTGCGGTTGCGATCGAAGTAGTCGTTGAGCAGAGAATCGTAGAACTGCTTGCGATACAGGATGTCCAGGCCCAGGGTCGGCTCGTCGAGCACCAGCAAGCGCGCATCGATGGCCATCATGATAGCGAGGTGCAGTTGGGTCACCATCCCCTTGGATAATTCTCTAACTCTGCTTGTGAGCCGAATGGTTGTCTTCGCCAGGAAACCCTGTGCCTTGGCGCGGTCGAAACGGGGATGTACGCCGGCAACGTAGTCAAGTAGCTGCAAAACCTTTATCCAGCGCGGCAACACGGCGACGTCGGCGATGAAGCAGACATCCTCCATCAGCCGATCGCGTTCGGTCCAAGGGTCGCGTCCGAGCACCCTCAGTACTCCCTGGTGCGGTGTGAGCCCGATAATAGCGTTCAGCATGGTGGTCTTGCCTGCGCCGTTGGGACCGATGAGTCCAAGGATGCGGCCCTCTTCCACACGCAAATCGATTCCATCCAGAGCAACGGTTGTACCGAAGACTTTACGCAAGCCGCGCGCCTCTATGCATGCCATCGCTTCAACGCTCCTCGGTGGGAATTTTCGACGTGGGGATTTTTGGCCCGGCTGCATCCGATTGTGCGGCATCCGAAGACGGCCAGCCGTTTGCGCCGTCGAGCAGTTCCTCCGCCCTCAGGCCGAGCCGCTGAATGGTGGCGTAGATGCGTGGCCATTCTTCGCCAAGAAACTTCTGCCGTTCGCCCTGCAACAACAGAGAGCGGGCGCCCGAGTTGATGAACATGCCGCGGCCTCGCCGGGTTTCGACCAGTCCCTCATTAACCAACTCTTGATAGCCCTTCAACACGGTGAGCGGATTCACCCGATATTCCGCCGCAACGTTGCGCACGGAAGGCAACGGATCGCCTTCCTTAAGCACGCCGTCGAGTATCATCGCGACGACCCGATCGCGAAGCTGGCGGTAAATCGGCTGACTATTGTTCCACTCGCGTTCCATTTTGTATCCCCAGATAACGCCGTTGAAAAAGCTGTGCCCTTTCCTCTCGATGCAGTCCGTTGGCTGTGCTCACACTCTTCCACGGGAAGCCGCTTGCGGGCTCGTTCTAAGCGTGTCCTGGGTGACCGGGTTGCGAACGGGCCCGCAAACCTCCGTCAGTTTGTCCGCTTCAGGTCGATGTGGGCATGGATGGGTTTGTCCCCCGGCATCATATACGTCCAATCCTCAATGTGATGATTGGCATCGACTACGGTAAATACGGCATGGTGCATGTGCCCGTACTGCGGGTCGCCGGCAACGTCGAGAAAATCGAATTCCACCGATTTGCCGTCCGGCGACGTCTTGGCGACCATGCGCGGCCGGTTTCCGGCATCGCAATAGTGTGTCAAGAGAAGACGTGCGCCATCCAGGTAGAGCATCGTAAGCGGATGGTCGTAACGCGTCGGGTCATCCGGCTTTCCTGCTTCCTTCATCTCATGCGCCAAAGCGTTCCCCCGGGATGTCACGCGCAGCGAAACCTGGGTTAACGTCCCATTCCCCATGCCAGGCTGGGGCGGTTCGGTGGTGACCGGGCCTTGCCAGGTTCCCGCCAGAGTTTTGAGTTTGTCGAAAGACTTTTGCGCGTCAGACTGCGCCAATGCCATGGCGGACAGCGAGATTAGAACAACATACAGCTTGAAACGAAGGAATTTCATTTTGGTCTCCTTAAGTCAGAATTTTGTGGCATCTCTATGTGTTACAGTGTTATAGTTAACTATATCACACTAGAAGTTACAAGTGCTTTTTGTTGCTGCCAATTTTGCCGGGGAAGGCCTATTTGGGAGTTAAAACCGAAGCTAGGGCAAGTTCCAATGCAAGACTTATCGAGGACACCGCACCGGCAGACGCAGGGTTTCGCGAGGTTGGTTTTTCAGGAAGGCGTAAGCTTGCAATAGGAACTCTAGACGAAATTCGATATCTCAGCTTTCGGATCTCGGTCAGCTAACAGGGATTCAGGGTTGATCGTAAAACTTCAGCGCCATGGCTCCATGCGTTGCCGCGCCTCCAGCGCGCAAAGCAGCAGCAATCAGCGCACTTTCGGCGACTTCTTCGCGAGACGCGCCTGCCGCCTTCGCTTTTTTGGTATGCGCTTCGATGCAATAAGGGCATTGGGTGGTGAAAGCAACACCCAGTGCAATCAATTCGCGATATTTTCTAGGAATGGCGCCGTCATCGCGGCCAACAAT
>CATPBY010000227.1 GCA_955652845.1 uncultured Terriglobales bacterium
ATGGCATGATTCAACTTATATGAGCACATGACTTCATTGTGGTCCCAACCATCCAATATTTCTGACAACACCTCTTCCACCTCGTCCAGATTCTGCTCCGGCTCGAGCGTGTCGTAGACGCGGTTATAGCCCCGCTCGTAAAGTTCAGTGTCAGAAACGTCGGGGTTATAACGAAAGTGGGAACGGCCCGTGGCCTCGACCAATCCATGCGCCATCAGTGCCCCGGTCGAAACAATCGCGTTAACGATCCCCCGATTGATGAGCTCGGCGATAATAAGGCCCTGCTTCGCCACAGTCATGGCGCCCGCCAGGGTCATTACCACGAAGCAATCCTTGTCGCGGGCCATGGCTTCGAGCACGTCGGCTCCTTCGCCCAACTGGCGGCCAGTGAATGCTGTCTTGGACATGGCGCGGACCAGATCATCGATGGAACGCACGCGAGTAAGATCGAGAGGCGCCAGCGGGACCAGTTTGTCTTCAATCGGATCGTGGAGATGGCGCTCAATCCCAGCGCCGTCATGGTTGCTGTTCTTCAAGTCGCACCTCCCCGCTTTGCGGTTTACTTTACTAAATGCCGTATCCCATTGCTATGGAAACCAGAAACTGCGAACCGGCAACTGAGAACTGATATTCTATGCCGTCGCGAAACCGGAGGGAGTTTTGACTGTGCCGCCTGAGAAATTCCGCGTAGGGCTGATTCAGATGCCGGCGACTCCCGATCCCGGCCAAAATCTGGAACGGGCCATGGACAGGGTCCATCAGGCTTCGGAAAGTGGCGCCCAGATTGTCTGTTTGCCGGAACTCTTCCAGACCCAGTATTTATGCCAGCGAGAGGATGCAGGTTTATTCGATCTGGCCGAACCGATTCCCGGCGCCACCACCGATACACTGTCAGCTTTGGCCAGGCAGCTTCACATCGTCCTTATAGCCTCAGTTTTTGAGAAGCGCGCCCGGGGCGTCTATCACAATACCGCCGTGGTCTTCGATGCTGATGGCGCAATCCGCGGCCTTTACCGCAAAATGCACATTCCTGACGATCCCCTGTACTACGAAAAATATTACTTCACACCAGGCGATCTAGGCTTTCGGGCGTTTGATACCGACGTCGGTCGCGTAGGCGCGCTGATCTGTTGGGACCAGTGGTATCCCGAAGGTGCGCGGCTAACTGCCCTGCAGGGGGCGCAGGTTCTTTTTTATCCCACGGCAATCGGGTGGCACCCGTTTGAAAAAGCCGAATTCGGCGCCGCCCAGCATGATGCATGGCGAACCATTCAGCGAGCTCACGCCATCGCCAATGGAGTTTACGTAGCGGTGGTCAACCGGGTTGGGCATGAAACCGGCGATGTCCGGGGTAACGCCGCTCCAGGGGCTGGACTTGAGTTCTGGGGTGGTTCCTTTCTCTGCGATCCGTTCGGTCGTGTCATCGCCGAAGCTTCGCACGATAAGGAGGAAATTCTGATTGGCGAAGTCGACCTGCGCGCTCTAGAAGACATCCGGCGAAACTGGCCGTTCCTGCGCGACCGCCGCATCGACAGCTATGCCCCAATCACCAGCCGCCTGATAGATTAAGTACGCGTAGGGACCGCCGCCTCGGCTGTCCTGCGAGCTTCGCTAGCCAGGCTGTTCTAGTCAACCAAATCGACGTAGACTTCAGTTCATGAACCCTGGCCAGACCAATCTTCAAATGCCGGCCGAGTGGGAACCGCACGACGCCACCTGGATGGCCTGGCCGCACTATCGTGACGACTGGCCCGGAAAGTTCGAGCCCAT
Organism: uncultured Terriglobales bacterium; assembly: GCA_955652845.1. Classification (GTDB taxonomy): domain Bacteria; phylum Acidobacteriota; class Terriglobia; order Terriglobales; family Acidobacteriaceae; genus JABCYV01. Next base: position 1,771 of record CATPBY010000227.1, read on the forward strand.
TCCGTGGGTGTACGCCGAGATCATCCGTTATCTCGCCCGTCACGAACGCGTGGAGTTAATTGTCTCTGACGCGGCTTCCGAAAAGCGCGCTCGAAAAACTTTAGAACGCGCCAATGCCTTGACTGATAACGTTACTTTCCATCGCTGGCCCACCAACCGTGTGTGGACTCGCGACTCCGGCTGCACATTTGTAGCTCGTGGCTCCGACTTCCCCGCCCATGAAACTGCGGGACCGCGCGAATTCAGTCGCGCCCGTTCCAAACCAGCAGGTTCCTCAACTTCATCGAGGCGTTCGCAAGCGAACCCGTCGATGCCGCTTGGGAACACGGGTCGCGGGAAGTCTGTTGCCGCCGTCAAATGGCGCTTCAATGCCTGGGCTAAGTATTCCAACTACCAACTCGACGATAAGATTGGCAGCCAGATGGCGAAGGCCGCTGGCGCTGACGAACTACGGCCACTGAATGGTGAGCAACGCGTCGTGCTCGAAGGTGGTTCCATCGACGTCAACGGCCAGGGCACTTTGTTGACAACAGAAGAGTGCCTGCTCAGCAAAATTCAGCATCGTAATCCGGGCATGGCCCGCAGCGACTACGAAAATATTTTTCAGAAATATTTGGGAATCAGCAATGTGATCTGGCTGGGTTCCGGCATTACCGGGGACGACACCCACGGTCACGTTGACGACATTGCGCGCTTCGTGACGCCGGATACTGTTGTCACCGTCGTTGAATCTGATCCCCACGATCCCAACTACGAGCCGCTGCGGGAGAACATCCGCCGCTTGCGCTCCGCCACCACACAGGAGGGCAAGCCTGTAGCCATCGTCGAGCTGCCTATGCCCGCCCCCGTAATCTTCGAAGGCCGCCGGCTGCCGGCCAGTTACGCGAATTTCTACATCGCGAACGGAGTTGTCCTGGTTCCGGTCTTCAACGATCCGAACGACCGCATCGCTCTCGACATCCTCGCAGATCTATTCCCCGATCGCGAAGTTGTTGGCATCTATTCGGGAGATCTCGTCTGGGGATTCGGCACGATTCATTGCATGACGCAACAACAGCCAGCGGCCGGTCGATAGTCGTAGTCGTGGGCCGTTAGTCAATCACCGGCGGCACTGCTGCTGGACACACGACTATCTCTTATACTGTGTAGGCTGCGGCCCCTTCTCCAGCATTTCGCGGTTCCAGATGGCCCCTTCGCGGGTGTAGCTGGCAAGCTCAAAATCCTGGGTCAGCTCCAGTGCGTCGGTAGGACAGGCGTCCTCGCAGAGGCCGCAAAACATGCAGCGGCTCAGATCATAGGTAAAGTTGGTGAGTTCTTTACGGCGGGTCTTCTCATTGCGTTCGCTCGAAACCACGATCAAGTGTTCCGGACAAGCCAGCGCGCACAAGTCGCAGGCTATGCACATGGTCTCATTCGTATCCGGATTTACGTTCAGGCGCGGCGCCCCGCGATACCGTTCCGCTACTTGCGGCCGCTGCAGCGGATATTGCTCGGTATAAATCTCCTTGGGATCCTGATAACGGAAGGTAACGCTCAGTCCCTGTAGCAGATCAACCAGAAAGATTTTGCGCAACAGGCTTGAAATCCCCATACCAATTCAAGGATACCATCAACCTCCGAATCCAAGAACTTTTGATGGCCGTCGACAGTGCTTTCCGGCGTCATCCGAGCGAAGCCGCATTTAGGCGGTGCGAGGAATCTCACCCGCATCGTCTATAAACATCCTCCAAGTACCCATGGTTCACTGCAGCTTCCCATACTCGGCCCTGGCTTCCTTGAGGATCGGCACATCCGGATCAGCGTCCTTCCATGCGGCGAAGAAGTCCTGGTACGCGGTTTTGGCCTTGCCAGTGTCACCCTGGAGCGCGTAAGCGCGGCCCAGGCCTAAGCGTGCCAGCGTATACAGAAAACTGGTCGGATCGATGCCTTGATGGTCGAGAATCTTCTGGTATTCCGCAACCGCTTTTGCCCCTTCGTGCGCTTTCATGAAAGCTTCGCCGCGAATATGGTTGGGTAAATAACCGGCAGCTCCCGGTCCGGCGCCAAGCTCATATGGGCGAGCGCTTTCCAGCAGGGCAACGGCTTTCTGAGGATTGTTTCGCTGCAATTCAACCAGAGCTTGTGCCATCACCATATACACCTGGTGCAAGATGGTATCCGTGGGAAACTCTTTGCCTAAGTCTTCCATGAGCTTTTGCGACCGGGTAGCATCCCCGACTCTCGCCAGCACCATTCCCGCAATACCCCTTGTAGCTTGATCATTAGACTGAGAAAGAGCTTCTGATATAGCCTGCCGAGCCGCGGCCTGGTTCCCCAGTTCAGCTTCGCACCTCGCCTCGAGTCCCTCAAGGATGCCTGTCATCTCTCTCATGCTGCGACTGCGGGCGACGTTTAAACCGAGGGTGAAGCTCTCCCTGGCAGCTTGCAGCTTTCCTTTCGAGCACTCCCCTGATCCCTTCAAACTCATGATAATTGCGCTAAGAAGCTTTCCTTTTAAGGCTTCCACCTGCTGCTGCATGCCGCTTTCATCGTGCCGGACGAACGCGATGTCGTAGAGAGTAAATCGCGATGTATCTGCGTTCATTCCCAGCGAGATCGCCTTTTCTGCCACTGCTTTCGCCTCATCGTACCGATTCAAGCGCTCATAATCTTCTGCCAGGTTTTGGTAGGCGTATGAGTCATTGGGGTCGAGGCGCATGGCTGTGCTGGCATTGGCTAATGCCTCCTCCTGCCGGCCGATTGCCTCATAGCGCAACGATAAATTGTCCCAGGGAACCGTGTCCCGCGGATAAGTTTTCTTCCATTGCTCGTACACCTCAATGGCTTTATCAGTCTCCTTGGTTTCTGAATCGTAGTGGTGTGCCGATATATAAAGCTTCTCCCGCTCGCTGGCCCTATCTTTCAGCTCGAAAGCCTTCTTCAGGTTGTCATTCTGCAAGGTTTGCTGGGTAAGGTTCCCATATGCAACGCCCAAAGTGGCATAGGCCATGGCGAAATTGGGATCGATCTCCACTGCCCGCTTGAGGTGTGGAATCGCTTCTTCATCATTCTGCTTTTGGTGTGCGGACTGGCCCGCGCTGAATTCCTTCAATGCCTCCAATGACGAAGTGGTCGCCTTCTCCAGCGGCGTCGCAAATTTCTGCAGTGAAGCCACAGATTCCCCGAGCTTACTCCGCAAATTGGAAGCAGCCTGATCCAGCGATTTAAGCACCTGTTCTTTACTGTCGGCCTCGACCTGCTCACGAGCCAGCGAGTCGCCTGTCTGCGCGTTGACCGCGTTCAAATCAATCACATAGTGGGCACCCAGGCTCGAAATCGAGCCGGTTAGTAGCGCCTTGACGCCATTTCGCAGACAAATTTCCCGAGCCACGTCGCCGGTCACACGCTCATCCGGGGAACGTCCCATGAAACGCAGCGCTTCGCGAATCCTCGATTCCGGCAGGACATTAAGATAAGGAGACTGTTCCAGCTGCACTGCCAAGGCCTGTTTTAACGTCCCATCAAAAACGGAGTCGCCGGTGGTATTCAAAAAGTCAGCCAGCAGGATGGAATCTTTTTCCGTCAGCCTTGTTCCTTGCCGCGCCCGCCAATACAACCCCACACCAATCAGCGCCGCAATTAGAACCAGTGCCGCCGCCACGGCCTTAGCTTTTTTTCCCAAGTAGGCGCGGGCGTCTTCGCGCGCGTGTTGCTCGTGTGCAGCGGGCGCCATCGCCCGCGAAGATTGGGAAGCCACAACAGCAGCATCCGAGGGCGCGGCCGAAATCTTTCCGCTGCTGCCGGCCGGAACAGCCGGCTCGGCTGCCGGAATCACCGAGTGGCTGGACTCTGTATCCCGCTTCGTCCGCTGCAGTTCAGCGCGAATCTCAGACGCGTGCTGGTAACGCAGGTTGCGGTCCTTCTCCAGCGCGCGGTTAATAATATGTTCCAGTTCGGCCGGCAGATCCGGATTCAGGCGTATCGGAGATATTGGCGCCCGGCTGAGAATTGCCTCAAAAACCACGGCGGATGTGTCACCGCGGAAAGGAATGGTTCCCGTGGCCATTTCGTACAACACCGCGCCGAAGGAAAACAGATCTGTACGGTTGTCAAGTTCCTTGCCTCGCGCCTGTTCCGGCGACATGTACCCCACAGTGCCCAGCGCCGAACCAGGATTGGTCAAGGGATCCATGCTGGCGCCCGCGGTCGGCATTGCCGTTGCTCCCGCCGCTTCCACTACCTGGGTTTGGGTCACTTTCGCCAATCCGAAGTCGAGGACCTTGGCGTGCCCGCGCTTGGTGACAAAAATGTTCGCAGGCTTGACGTCACGGTGCACGATCCCTTCCGCGTGTGCTGCATCGAGCGCATCCGCAATCTCGATGGCCAGCGGCAGCAGCACCTCCAACTCGAGCGGCCGTCCCGCAATGCGGTGTTTCAGCGTCATGCCGTCGAGATACTCCATTACGATGAAGGCCTGCCCCTCCTCTTCATCAATTTCATGAATAGTGCAGATGTTGGGATGGTTCAAAGCGGAGGCAGCTTTGGCCTCCCGCTGAAACCGGCTTAATGACTGTGGATCTCTGGCAACATCGTCCGGCAGAAACTTCAGGGCCACAAATCGACCCAGTTTAAGGTCTTCGGCTTTGTAGACCACTCCCATACCGCCGCCACCAAGCTTCTCGACGATACGGTAGTGAGAGATGGTCTGACCGACTCTATCAACCGACCTGTCGTTAGAAGGAAGCATGCAGTTTAACCTCTTCTTAATTGAATCGCTTACCGAGATATCGTCAAATCTGGGTCGCTGCTCAAAAATTGACTTTCACTGCTTATTGGTTTATCATGTCCATAGTTTTCCACTCCCCCGAGAACCTAAGGCAGGTCACCATGGCGTTCGTTTACAAGACCTCAAACGCGTTCCTTCTTCGGGTGTACTCAGCCGTTAATATACAGACTGG
>CATPBY010000228.1 GCA_955652845.1 uncultured Terriglobales bacterium
ATCTGGCAGCGCGCTACCCTGTAGCCCGGTCAGCAGTTATGCCGGCGCTCTATATCGCGCAACAGGAAACAGGCTATATCACCCAGGAGGCCCTGGAAGCGGTGGCCGAAACAATTGGCCTGACCGTCGATGATGTTGAGAGCATAGCCACCTTTTACACCATGTACTACCAGCAGCCTCCAGGTAAAAAAGTTATCAAGGTTTGCACCAGTATCTCATGCTATCTGCGCAACTGTGATGCGCTGGTCAATCATCTTGAGCAGCGCCTGAACATTAAACGCGGCGAGACGACTGCGGATGGAAAATACACGTTGATGACCGCTGAGTGTCTCGCCTCGTGCGGCACTGCTCCAGTTCTCCAGGTCAATGATGAGTTTGTCGAAAACGTCACACTTGAAATGGCCGACGCACTTGTTGAGGAATGGGACAGAGAATTACCCTGAAGAGTCACGATACATAGTATGCTACTATTAAGGAACCATGGGCTATGCCTGAACTTATTGTTACGAAAAATATTGACGCAGCAGATTTAGATACGCTGGATGGTTATCGCCATTATGGCGGCTATGAAGTCCTGACGAAGCAAAGTAGTCCGTCTACAAGTTTTATTCGCGCCGCGCGAAAAGACCTCGCGGCCGAATATGAAGCGCTGAACCAACCGCAGCAGGCAGCCCGATTTCGAGCCGAGCTGGCCGCTGCCGCGGCGAATCCCCCAATTGCCAGCCGCTAGATAACTCCTACGATGGAGCGACGGGCGTCTCGCCCGTCCAGGCCTGGGCGAGAATCCCAGCCTACTTATCCGCTCCCACTCCCTGCCAAGCCCGACGGTGGAGTTTCTGACCGCATTTCTAGAGATTTAAAAAAATTAATGACGGTTTTTCCCGGACGTTAGCGCAATGCGAAGTGAGTACAAACGGCGCACGGGAGGGGGCGGAGCCGCGAGATAAGCATCATGGCTTCGCTTCGCGCCGATCCGCAACGCAAATCGTCAGGGAAATGGAGCATTCACATGAGTTATCGCGTCTCGAAATCCGATCAATTGCGTATCTTCTTCGCCACGATCGCCTTGGCCTTGACCTTCGGACTGCCGAGCGCCCTCCACGCCCAGACGTTCCAAACGGTTCCAGCGCTGGCCTTCACCAAAGCGTTCGCCGGCGCCGAGCCGCTGCCCCAGGTTCTGACCATCGCGTATACCGATCAAACGACGGTTCGCTTCAGTACGGCCGCGTCGACGAACAGCGGTGGCAACTGGCTGTCGGTGTCCCCCGCGGGCGCTGGTTGCTGCTTCACGCCGCTGGCCGTTTCGGTGATCGTGACTGCCGGCAACCTTGCAGCCGGCACCTATACGGGGCAAGTGGTAATCACCAACTTCGCTAATGGCACCATCCACATGACCATCCCTGTAACGCTCACGGTAGCGGCCTCGGGCGCGACATTCTTCGACGATCTTCCGGGAAAGCTGAGCTTCTCCCTCAAGACCAGCGGCACCCCAACCGCGCAATCGATCCAGATTCGAAACTCCGGATCCGGCACGTTGAACTGGACCTTGACGACCAGCACTGCGGACGGCGGAAGTTGGCTGACCGCCACTCCTTCAAGCGGGACCGCTCCCTCCACCATCGCGATCAGCATTAACAAGGCCCAACTGCCGGGAGGAGGCTCGACAAATGGCACCTTTGTTGGCCAGTTGCTATTCCAGACCTCAGGCGACAGCGTCACCATTCCAGTGGCGGTCACCGTCGGCCCGTCCGTGTTTACACAGATCAACCCACTTGATTTCACCATGGCGTTCGGGGGCGCTAATCCTCTGGCGCAGGTCCTCAACATCGCCCTGACGGACAACTCCACCATCCGCTACAGTGCGTCGGTAGCGAACGCGAAAGGTGGCAATTGGCTGGCGATTTCCCCGAGCGGTGGTGGCTGTTGCTTCACGCCGCTCGCAAACACGATCAGCGTGATCCCAGGTTCAATTGCAGCGGGAACCTATACCGCAGAGATCATCATCACCGAGTTCGCTAACCCCGGCAGGGCGATGGTTGTGCCGGTCACGCTGACGGTCCTTTCGTCCGGCGCGTTCTTCGCCGACCTTCCTGGTCAGCTCAGCTTCTCCGTCAAAACCAACGGGACTACTGCAACCTCGCAGACCATTCAGGTCAGGAACGGAGGTTCCGGAACACTGAACTGGACTCTCGCCACTAGCACCGCCGATGGCGGCAACTGGCTCGCTGGGACTCCTGTCAGCGGAACTGCGCCTTCGGCGGTTTCGGTAGCAGTCAATGTCAGCCAGCTGCCTGGAGGAGGAGCGGTGGCCGGCGAATATCTCGGTCAGCTGATCTTCCAAACCAGCGGAGACACCACCACCATTCCCGTGACCGTCACCGTAGGACCAGCAGCGTTCACCCAGTTGAACCCGCTCAGCTTCACCATGCCGTTCGGCGGCGCCAACCCTCTTCCGCAGGTTCTGAATGTAGCCATGATCGATAACTCGACCATTCGATTCAGTGCTTCCGTCGCGACCGCAACGGGCGGCAACTGGCTGTCGGTTTCTCCTTCGGGGAGCGGCTGCTGCTTCACACCTTTGGCCATCGCTACCAGTGTGAATGCGTCCACGCTCGCGGCGGGCACCTACACCGCAGAAATCATCGTCACCGAATTCGCCAACCCCGGACGGTCGATGGTCATACCGGTCAGCCTGACGATCGCCGCCAGCGGCGCGTTCTTCGACAATCTCCCGGGCGGAATGAGCTTCTCGCTTAAGACGGGCGGCAGCGCTACTTCACAGATCGTCCAGATCGGTAATGGCGGAACCGGCTCACTGAGCTGGACCGTCACAACCAGCACCGCCGATGGCGGAGCCTGGCTCACAGCCACGCCTACCAGCGGAACGGCTCCCTCGATCGCGACGATCTCGGTAACGGCCGCAAATCTGCCTAACAGCGGAGCCCTCGCCGGAACTTTCAGCGGACAACTGGTTTTTCAAACGGCAGGTGATACGACCACCATTCCGGTCACGGTCACGGTGGGAAGTGCTTTCACACAGATGAACCCCGTTGGCTTTACGATGCCCTTCGGC
>CATPBY010000229.1 GCA_955652845.1 uncultured Terriglobales bacterium
CTGCATACGGCGTCTGGGGCATCGACCTGGCAAAGGGCGACTACGTGGTAGGCATGGCTACGACAATAAAACCGGGCGCGCCGGCAGTCGATGCAGGCGCGGGCGTCCCGCCCGGGCAGGGTGCAACTACCGAAGTTGTAGATTTAGGCAAAAAAGGCTCGCTCATCCTGTCCGTTACGGAAAACGGATATGGCAAGCGTACCCCAGCTGACGAGTATCGTCTGATTTCCCGCGGCGGCAAAGGGGTGATCAATATGAAGACTTCGTAACGGAACTGCAAGGTCGTCGGCATCTCGCAGGTGGATGAAAACTCCGAAGTTATGTTGATCAGCCAGTACGGCAAGATCATCCGCATCGAATCGAAATTCATCCGCGAGTCGGGGCGTTCGGCGCAGGGTGTGCGCCTGCTCAATATCGAACCCGGAGACCGGGTGGCGGCGGCGGTGGTCATTCCGCCCGAAGAAGAGTCGGCAAGCGCGAACGGGGGAACGCTGATTCAGTAGATCAGATAATTCTAATCGCATGCAGGCAAGTCTTCTTGTAGTCTGATGGTGAGACGGAAGTTTGTTCTCCACAGGTGCCAACGCGCCGCCGCTTTTTAGCATCTTCATAACGACAAAATCAACTCGTCAGGGAGAATTCACAATGAAAATGCGTACTAAGAAGAATCTGCTGAACCTCTTGCTGGGCGCTGGTGTTTTGCTACTGGACCCTCTACGCGACCGGTTAACCGACAGCATCGGCGACTGGAAGGATCGGGCGGAGGACCTGCGAGGCAAGGCCCGGGACAGTTACGAAATGGCGTCCGACCGCGTCAACCGGGCTTCTGATGTGATTCGCGGCGAAGACCATTCTATTGTCAGTCAGACACTGGCTTTTGTCGCTGGAGTCGGAATCGGAGTAGGTGTGGGAATGCTGCTTGCGCCGGCCAGCGGAGAGGAAACGCGCAACACACTGGCGGATAAAGTACATGACTTTGGCAGCCAGGTCCGTGAGCGTTTTTCTTCGGAATCGCGAGCCGCGACCGGGACATAGCCAGAAGCTTAAATATCTGAACAGCCGGTCGTCGATCCTAGCCCTTGCGGCTGCGAGCCCATCCGTGTCCCTTGAGGATGCCGCAGCCACATCGTCTTCACACTCCAGTCCCGGCGTGCGTGCCAGGCAGTCCCATTCCGTCTAACTCTTCCTTTTGTAGTGAATGGGCCAATTTACTGTCCAAGTCTTTCCGCCGTCTTTGGACGCCTCCCAGCTCCAGTCCAATTCATTGGGCGAAATGTTTTTGAAGACCATGCGCTGAATAACATTGGTGCCGTCCGGGCGCATAGCCTCGCGGGCCAATATCATTTGGCCATTCTTGAATTCCCCCGCGAAATCCAGATAGCCGCCTTCGTTATCCACCCAGGTCTGTTTCCACTTACCGGCGCTTACGTCAAACACAGATACGCTCGTGCCTCGCAAGTGCATCGAATCGCCGCCAGAGAAATTTTCCTGTACTACACAGCCATCCATAATGCGCCTGATCGTATTGGTGCCGTGACCTGTTTCGCCAGGATTATTCCCCGGCCAGGTAAGCTCCCACTCGCCAATCCAAAAGTCGAACTGCTTTTGCTGAGGCTCGCTGCAGGGCTGAGGACGGGGTGTGGCGGCACTGCCTTGCTGCGCCAGTGAAAAGGATAAGAGTAACGAAAACGAGAAGAGTAATACGACGACTATTGCCGGAATTCGTTTTGGAACGCTCATTGGTCCCCTCGGGCACTTCGGAATGCCTGCGAGAGTAACAGAGAGGAACCGGAAACTCTTTTGGCGCGGGATAGGCTACCACGCAGAAGCTACGAGTTACCGCATAAGACACGCGAACCGTTCATCTGGGAGGCAGCGGCTGGTTCAGCACCAGCGCGCTTCACTGGATCGGCTCGGAGACGTGTTCATGCACGATAAGCCATTTTCCATCCTGCTTTTCGAAAACGAAGGTCCAGCGGAATGTGGCCAGGTCGCGCTTGCCTGACTTCTGCGTCATGTCTGACTTCAGCGTGGCTGTGCCCCAGGCATACGCCCCGGCGGCATGGATCTGGGCATCATCGTTCACGGTCACGCTAGCGCTTTTATAATTTGCGAGAATATTGCGCACGCCTTTGTCATATTCATCCCAACTCTCGTACTTGACGGGAGCCAGATCATAGAACGTGTGCTGACCCTGAGCATAGAACTGCGCTACATTTGACGGGTCGAGAGTGCACCAGCCGTCCCATATCTTTTGGAGGTAAGCTTTATCTGGAAGTGGACCGTTCGTTACAGCTTTCCTGGCTGCCTTTCCGGATGCAGAAAAGGTTGAGAGACTAAGGCAGACGAAGGAAATTACAATCGTCAAAAGGCGCTTCGGCATTGGCTTCCTCCGGTTCGAAAGATTGTGCCACAGAAATGGATGAAGCACAAAAACGCAAGGAGGGTGTTAGCCTAGCACATCGTGTGCGCAGGCTCTCCACCGAGGTACACGTGTTTGACGCATTTCCGCAGCGCAGGCTAGAATGGATGGGTTTGCCTGTACTCGCGGTTCCGTTCTGGAGCCGTCCGCGATCGTGCCGGGTCACACCGGGGCGGAAGCAGCAAGCACAGAAAAATTCAGCGGGTAACCTGCAACGCTTTGTTGCGCGGCAGGAGGGGACGGAGGCATGAGTATGTATGCGGTCATCCGCGCCGGGGGAAAGCAGTACCGGGTGGCGCCCGGCGATGTGATCCGCCTGGAGAACCAGGGCGGCGGCAGTCACGGAAAGCTTGAGTTCAGCGATGTGCTGGCGGTTTCCGGAGAGCCGGGGCAGATTGGACGGCCGCAATCAGAAGCACGC
>CATPBY010000230.1 GCA_955652845.1 uncultured Terriglobales bacterium
AGATACGCTGCCCGTTCAAATTCCACCAGCAGCGTACGCAAGCGGGGGATCAGTGGTTGATCTGCCCAAGTGAAGACGGCGGTGCAGAGATTTTCGGCAGCCGCTTGGCGAGGTTATGGAAATTAAGAAGGGTCCTTTCGGTTTGCTGACGATTCGCCCAGTAAGCGTTTTTTACCCGTGATACTTTGGTGAAAGTAACCATCTCGATTCGTCTCGGCGTTCGGCTGATCGTTGGCCATCGCCAAAAGGATAGTTTTAGTGGAACCGTTTCGGATTCATGTCGCGGATGAGGTGCTCGACGACCTGCGGGCCCGATTGCGCCATACGAGATGGCCCGACCAGATACCCGGCATAGGCTGGGAACAAGGCACAGAGCTGGACTGGTTGCGGCGCCTCGTCTCCTTCTGGGCCCATGAGTTCGACTGGCGTGCCTGGGAGCGAAAGCTCAACGCGCTCCACCACTTCACCTTTGAGGGCATCCACTTCGTGTATCAGCGTGCCGCGTCTGGCAGGAGTGTGCCGCTCATCCTCACCCACGGCTGGCCCGGCAGTTTCCTCGACTACGTGGACATGCTACCTATGCTCGAGCACTTCGACGTGGTCATACCCTCCCTGCCCGGGTATGGATTCTCGCCGCGCCCACCCAAGGCCGGCATCAACTACCGGCACGTCTCCGAGCGCTGGCACCGGCTCATGTCCGAGCTTGGGTATTTGCGCTATGGTGCGGGCGGCTATGACTTCGGTTCTGGGGTAACGACGATCCTTGCGCTGGATCATCCCGAGCCGATGATGGGGATTCACCTCACCACACTGGAGTCGGACATCGCACCCGTGGTGGACGACGCGAAGCTGTCCGATGTCGAGCGGTTGTACCTCGCCGAGAACCGGCGGTGGAGCACAACAGAGCGCGGCTACAGCGCGATCCAGTCCACCAAGCCACAGACCGTTGGCTATGGACTCAACGATTCCCCGGCAGGCCTGGCGGCCTACCTGGGCGAGAAGTGGCACTCGTGGAGTGAGGTCGCGCCGCCCGATGACTTCCTCTGTGCAACGCTCACGCTTTACTGGGTAACGCAGACCATCACCTCGTCCATGCGCGACTATTGGGATAATCGCCGGTACCCAGTCGAACCCACGTATGTTGACACTCCCACGGCGTTTGGTGTCTTTGCACACGAGACCATTTCCGAAGGCGAGCCGCCGCGCTCGTACCTGGAACGCGTATATAACATCCAGCGCTGGACGGTCTTTCCCCGTGGCGGGCACTTTGCCCCGGTTGAGGAACCAGAGGCGGTAGCAGGCGACCTGACTGTTTTCTTTCGTGATCTAAGCTGAGGCCCATGCTGGCGGTCCGCGCGCGCGCCCGGCGCAACTTCGCCCGGATGACGGGCAAACGCTAGTTATTCCGGGCCGGAAGTCGGCTTTTGGGAACTTGTGATAAGTAACGAGAAACGCCCTCGTGATAACGAACGAGTGATGACGATAAGCCTACTTATCGGCCGAATATCAGCAGCGGCCTCAGCCGCTTCTCAACCCAGGCAGACTATTTCACAACCTCTCCGATGTAGACGGCGAAAGGCTCTAAAGAGAAGTGTGTAAAATTTGGCTCTTCCCTTGTGGGCATCGTGCTCAGGAGCGTATGTGGCTTCGCCGAAGCAAGGCCCTGCGCCGAGAAATCGAATGTGACCACTTGCGGATCAGCCGAGAAGTTCAGCACAACCAGGACGGTCTGGCTGGCAGTGCGGCGGAGATAGGATAGGACATGCGGGTCATCTGGATGGATGGAGATGTAATCACCGTCGAGCAGCGCAGAGTTGCCTCGCCGCGCAGCTAACAGCTGCTTATAAAAATTGAGGACCGAGTTCGGGTCCTTCAGTTCGGCGGTGACATTGTGAGTTTTGAAACTCGGGGAAACCGTCAACCACGGTTTGCCTCCCGTGAATCCGGCATTAGGACTGTCATCCCACTGCATTGGGGTGCGCTCTCCGTCGCGGCCTTTCTCGATTGGCCATCCGACTTTCCCGATGGGGTCCTTGACGTCCTCTTTCCTGAGTGGATCGTTGTTCTCCATTCCGATTTCTTCGCCGTAGTACATGATGGGTGTGCCACGGAGGGTCAGATAGAGACCAGCCATCAGCTTGGCGATCGCATCATTGTGCTGGCCGTCGCCGTATCGCACATAAGAACGAACAATATCGTGATTGCTGATGACGTATACCGGCCAACTCCCACCAGCGTCGACCCCGGCAATATGTTCCCGAAATTCAGGAGCTGAAAGCGTCTTGATCTTGGTGAACGCGAGGTCCATCGGCATCTGTAATTCGTCGCCGTGGTCCCCGTAGTATTGCTTCAGTTCAGCGGCGGTACCCGCCCAGGTTTCCCCAATCAATGCGGCGCTATATTCGTCTGCCACCTTGCGCAGATCGCGCAGGATCCCATGCACTTCGGAAAGATGGTCGTTGTAGCGATCCTCCATTCTGGGATCGCCGAAATTGTTGACGCCAGGCAACAGTGGGTTGTCGCGCAAGGCCGGATCTTCGAACAGATTGCTCACGGCATCGAGGCGAAAGCCAGCGACGCCCCGCCGGTACCACCAGCGCGTTACATCAAACATAGCCTTTTCAACCGCGGGATTTCGCCAATTCAGGTCCGGTTGCTCTGGATAGAAACGGTGATAGTAGTACTGACTGGTAACCGGATCGAACTTCCATGCTGAGCCGCCAAAGATCGATTCCCAGTTGTTAGGCGGATGATCCGGTCCTTTGCCATCGCGCCAGATATACCAGTCGCGGTGCGCGGAGGCACGCGATTGTCGCGAGTCAACGAACCACTCGTGCTGATTAGAGGTGTGGTTGAGAACAAGATCCATAACGACCCGGATGCCTCTCTTGCCGGCTTCTCGTTCAAGTTCATCAAAATCCCCGAGCGTGCCATACACCGGATCGATGTTCTCTTAGTCGGAAACGTCGTAGCCAAAATCTACTTGCGGGGAAGGATAGCAAGGGGTAAGCCAGATGGCGTCAATACCCAAGTCCTTCAGGTAGCCCAGCCTGGAGGTGATACCCCGGAGATCGCCGACGCCATCGTTGTTGATGTCGGCAAAACTCCGGGGGTAGATTTCGTAAAACACCGCGTGTTGCCACCAGGGAGCATCCTTTTTTGAGGATTGTGGCGGTTCAGCCACTGAATTTGATGCCCTGAGGCATAGAAGCAAAATCAGAAACGGGAAGAGCGTTCTAGACATCGTGAACTCCAGTTGGACACCGAAGATCTGACAGATGCTCCTCGGCGGGTGTGCTGCAGCGGCCCTCCGACTGTCTCTAGTGTGAGGTTACGGGATGCAAGCGAGTTGTTGAAAACAACCAGCAACTTTTTCCTCGGAGCTCTACCGAACAAAATGCGTAATAGTTGTCGTCCCAGGCGATGTGCCAACTGGTGGCCATGGCGCAGGGCGGGATGCGACTGTCTCAATCGCAGCCACGTTTGCACGTGAGCGAAAATCTCCTGCTTATCCGGGGTACGACTTCTCGCGGCGAAAGCATTGTGTGAATTACGGGGAAATCCTCATGGGAAATCCCTGCGGCTGTCAGGATCGTTCCCTCCTCGCATTCCAATCTC
>CATPBY010000231.1 GCA_955652845.1 uncultured Terriglobales bacterium
CGCGCTGATTGCTCGCGCGCCCTGGGCTGCTCTATAAAAATTCTTACCTTCTAAATCCAGAATAGCAAACCCCCTGGGGGAAATGGGACATGCCTTCCTGGAATTTATTTGCTCTACATAGAATGACTTACCGGAATTGCATGTGGTTTCGGCCCTTGACACGTGTCTCCAGCAGTCAGTTTCGCTGCGGGGAAGTGAATCAGTAACCCTCCTTCCAGAAAGATCTCACTCAACCGGTCCAGCGCCTCCGGAAACCGCCGTCCCACTGTCCGCCGCCAGCAGCCCAGAAGAATTGCCGCTTCCGCATGGGTATATTCCTGGAGGACGATGCGAGCGATCAGTTTTTTCTCGAAGCCATCGAGTTTCTCCAGGGCCCGTTCTACGTCGTGTACGAAAATCACGGCGTCTTCGAACGTGCCGGCGTGATAGGAAGTAACCCGCGTCCGGAAAAATTCCCGGCCCAGCAGGGAGGGTAAACGCCCTACTTCGATCGAGTACCGCAAATAACGTTTGAGCAAACCAACGGTGCGGTCCCGGTACAACCACAAATCCGGATCGCAAGCCGCGCTCTTGGTTACTGCGGTCGCCGCGGCGGCCCCCAACAGGGCTGAAATCATGCTGTGCCTGCCTTTCCGCAAAACACTGGCGCGCTTGCCGTCTCCTGACCTGTTTGCACCCCACCTGTCACCGGCAGCCGGGTTCGGCTGGCAGAGCGCCGCGGAGCGGGTAAATCCAGCATCTCAACCACACAAAGAGCGCAGTAAACATCCTGAACGTCGTGCAGGCGCAACCACAGCCCGCCGCATCGTTCGCAATACTTCAATTCCAGCTGAATGACTTCGAAACCTTCGACTTCCATGATTGCCTCCAGAAATTGACCGCCAAAATAAAAATGCCCTGTACCGATTGCTCGGCACAGGGCT
Organism: uncultured Terriglobales bacterium; assembly: GCA_955652845.1. Taxonomy (GTDB): domain Bacteria; phylum Acidobacteriota; class Terriglobia; order Terriglobales; family Acidobacteriaceae; genus JABCYV01. Next base: position 924 of record CATPBY010000231.1, read on the forward strand.
CGTTTCTCTTACGATGACCTGTTTGAGTTATTTAGTTATGAGAGCCGTTGTTATTGAGGTTCCGCCTCCAGCCCGTCATCAGATGGTTGGCAGTTGACGGAAATAGCCCTCCTCGTAGCCGGATTTCAGCACGCGGCCATTCTGCACCACTACGCTGACCCGGCCGGTAAAATGAAGCGACTTCAACAGCCGCTCCATGGCAGAGGAGAGCACCTCCGCGGACCGCACCTTGCGACGGAATTCCACGAAGCTGGTTTCCTCACTTTCAGACTGCTGATTATTTTCCATGGCCTTTAGTCCCGCCCTTGATGATCCCCCTTAAGGACGAGTTATATAAGGCGCTAATCGTATAGCTCCTGAGGCAATATAGTCAAGAAAATATTCTCATTGAGATGTTTATGGGCTAGTACGAATAGCATAATGCTATAGGCGCATGCTATACTCCCCGCCATGAAATTCCGCGCTCTCCAGGAAAATCTTCGCAAGACGCTGTGGTCCCGAATCGACGGAGGCGATCTGACTGGCCTGCGGTTGGCGGAACAGACCGGTTTCAAGCAGGCGCACATCTCAAATTTTCTAAATCGCAAACGCGGACTGAGCCTCGAAGGCATGGACAAGGTGTTGAATGTGCAGCATCTTTCCGTGCTCGACCTGCTCGAACCCAGCGAGGTCAACAAGCGCGCCAGCATCCCGCCTCCCAGCGATGACGAGTTTCAAAACATCCTCATGGTGGAGGCCGCCGTCGCCGCCGTTGAACCCATGGTTATGAACATGAACGTGAAGGAGATTCTTAAATTCAAGAAGAGTTTTCTGCGCAAACTGCGCCCTGAAATGGAAGGCCACCGTGAGGAGTGGGAGCGCTTTGTCCTGATCAAAGCCGATGGCCGCGATGGCATGAGCATGTATCCCCGCCTGATGCCCGGGGCCAACGTGCTGATCGACCGTCACTACAACTCGCTGAAACCCTACCGCAAGGGCGAATCGAACATGTATGCCATCTGCGGCAACGGCGCCTGCACCATCAAATACGCAGAGCAGGCGGGATCTCATCTCGTGTTACGTCCCCATAACCCCGCTTATCCAGTTGAAGTGATGGCCATTGACTCCGGCAAGACCGCTGCCGACTATCTGATCTGACGGGTGTGTCACGTAGGAATTGAGACTTAGAGGCGGACTTCGGGCCTTCAGGCTTTGACCTTGGTTGAAATTCCGACTCTCGTCTGGGGCCCAGCCGGCTTCAGGCCCAGTGTTTCAGCAGTTCTTCTAGAATTCGCGAGGCTTCGTCCAGCGCGGATAGTTCCTGCTTTGTGCGCGCGGCAAGCTGACGTGCCAGGTGCTCGATTCGGCGTTTGCGGGCTTGCTGAAGCAGGCGCGCGCCCTTCGGAGTGGGGCGAATCTGGATTCGCCGTCCGTCATTCCGGTCGGCGAAACGGGTGACCAGACCGGTTCGCTCCAGGCCTTTCACAACTCGCGTCATAGTGGGTGGTTTTACCTGTTCCGCCGCTGCCAGTTGTCCCAGCGTGTGGGCTCCTCCGAAAACCAATACCGACAATGCAGACAGCTGCGCCGGACCCACTCCTGCGCGCGTGTCTTGCTTGCGCACCCGCCGCAGCAGATGAATAGCTGCCGAATGCAACCGGTCAGCCACTTCCACCGCACCTGTCCTCGATTGTCTTTTGGGCTTGCTTTTCATCTTTCAATGTAGTTAGCTATGCTAACTAAGTTATCCGGGAGCAAAGGAAATATGAATACCCCAATTGCAGGCCTGGGAATCACGCGCATCGGCCAGATTGCCATCAACGTCCATGACATCAACCGCGCCACCGCATTCTACCGGGACACTCTCGGTCTGCGCCCGCTGTTCACCGCCGGCAAGCTGGCATTCTTCGACTGCGACGGGGTCCGCCTCATGCTCAGTACTCCGGAGAAACCGGAGTTTGATCATCCCAGCTCAATTCTGTACTTCGCGGTTCCGGACATCACCGCGGCCCATCGTCAGATGCTGGCGAATGGCGTGGGCTTCGAGGATGAGCCGCATGTTATTGCCAGAATGCCTAACTATGATTTATGGATGACCCACTTTCGCGACTCTGAACAGAATCTGCTGGCGCTTATGAGTGAGATGTCCAATTCTGCGTAGCCCCGAATCGCGGCATCCCTGGAGGGGAATGGGCCCTAAAGCGTTCCCGGCAGGAGCGATTTTGCCGGGCTTTAAGACTGGAACCGGACGGCTCTGTTGTCAGTCGCACCGTCCGGCTCGAGGCTTTGTTAGAGACTCTTCGCGGAAGTCCACGAATGCTCATTGAGGCTGGCTTGGGGTATCGCTCGGTCCATTTCCCGGGCCGCGATGTCCCATATGTTCACGCCGCTTCTCCTGCATCTGTTCGAACTTCTTCTGCTGATCTTCGTTCAGGATGCTCTTAATTTGACCCATGCTGTTCTCGTGAACGCTTTTCATCTTGCTGAAGCGGTCATCGCGTGACAGCGACGAGTCACTACGAATCTGCTCCATCAGGGTACGCTGGTCTTCGAGGATTGGTTTGAGTTTCGCCTGCTGGTCATCGCTCAGGTTCAATTTCCTGGTCATGTGCTTCACCTGATCGTCGACGCTGCGCATGCGGTGCCGGCCCATGTGCCGGTCCCTCCCGGAGGACGGGCCGGATTCCGTCTGGCCTGATGGGGCCTGACTTGACTGATCCGGGCCAGATTGACCTTGGGCATTTTGAGCGAAAGCCACTCCCAGCCCCAGGCTGAAACAAACTGATGCAATCAGGATGATCGCAGCCGGCAATGATTTATGAGCGCCCGCCGCACCCGCAACCGTTTTCATTCGTGTATCTAGCATGTGAATCTCCAATTCTGACCTGAGGAGTCGAGCGCGATCCTGCTGCCGAAATCCCAGGCTACTTGATAAAAACACCGGAGCGCAGAGAAACGCGTAAAGACTTCGTAAAGAGGCGTAAAAATTCGTAATCGACCTGTAGACGCCGGCGCATCCCAGCTGTTTTCCATTTTGCATTATCGTCTGCGCAAACAGGTCTGCGCAAACATGCTCTGCGCAAACATGGTCTGCGCATACATGCTCTGCGCAAACATGCAACTCATGGTTCTGCGCGCGCCTCTTCCGATTCGCGCCTTCTGTTATCATCAATTTTCTGCAGGGCTTTCGCTTCAATGGACGACGATATTCCCAGGATTTCGGTTTGGGGGGAGGCATTCATGGAGGAACCGCACGCTCACGCTGCCGGATCGCGGCGCAATGAGGACATTGCTCTCGACCTCATGAAATTCATCGC
>CATPBY010000232.1 GCA_955652845.1 uncultured Terriglobales bacterium
ATTCCGGCTGTTCAGGAATGGCGGGCCGAATCCAGGAAAATGGTTCCAAGGACAGGTGAGGGGGGTGTGCGAAAACCTGCGCGTTCACGCGCCACAATGTCGTCTCGTGGGCGGGCAGGGGTAGCTGAAGGGAGCATCTCTCAATGGACTTCCAGGACAAGGTGTTGAAATGCATTGACTGCGGCGCCGATTTTATCTTCACGGCCGGGGAGCAGTTGTTCTTCCACGATAAGCAGTTCAAGAACGAGCCCAAGCGGTGCAAAGCATGCAAGGCAAAACGGGTTTCGGTGCTGGGGGCCGCGCCTGCAGGCCGCGCGCCCGGCGTTTTCTCCAAAGTTGAAACTCGAACTGTATGTTCCCAGTGCGGCAAAGAAACCACGGTGCCATTGAGGCCGACACAGGGGCGTCCTGTATTTTGTCGTGAATGTTTCCAGCAGAAGCGGCAAGCTGCCACTGCTTAGGAATGACGGCGGAGGTTTCGGGAGTCGTGACAGGGGGTTAGACTCCTGGGGATCGGCTTCCTTCCCTCACGCCCATCTATACGCCATATGCTGGCACTAAAAACTCTCCGGCATCTCAGTTACTATTAGAGGCGTGGAAAGCTTTTACGTCGAGAACTTTGGCTGTCGTGCCACCCAGGCGGACGGGGCAGCGATCGAGCGCCAATTTCGCGAATTGGGACTGGAGCGCGCCAGCGCACCGTCGAGGGCGGAAATTGTTGTCCTCAACACGTGCACGGTGACCGCTGCCGCCGATCAGGATGCGCGGGCGGCCATTCGCCGCATCCATCGAGACAATCCTGGCTGCCAGATCGTTATCACCGGATGCTACGCCCAGCGCGCCCCTGAAGAACTGGCGGCATTGCCCGGTGTAAGTCAGGTCGTGGGTAATTCGCATAAGCATCGCCTGGCGGAAATCGCGGGATTCTGGCGCCAAACCGCCGGCCACGGACCCCGGCCTGTGGATGTCGGCAGCGAGACACAGGTAAAGGGCTTTATCCCGCTCTCGAGGCTCACGTCGGACGCACAGGGTTTGAGGTCCGAGGTTCCAGGTCAGATTTTTGTTTCTGATATTTTTGCTCATACTGAACTTTTGGGTGCGCCAGTATTCGATGCCGCCAATGAGCGCACTCGTCCGAATCTAAAAGTGCAGGATGGGTGCGACAACCGCTGCTCGTTCTGCGTAATTCCGTATGTCCGCGGACAAAGCCGGTCTTTGGAATTGAGGCAGGTGCTTCGCGAAGTGAATGCGCTGGTCGCTGCAGGCTATCGCGAGGTGGTGATCTCCGGTATCAATCTTGGACGTTGGGGCAGAGATTTTGTGGGGGGCGGGCGAGGGCGCCCGCCGCGCTTCGAAGGCCTGCTCCGCGCGATTTTGGGTCAAACCAGCTTGGAGAAGCTGCGTATCAGCTCGGTCGAGCCCATGGATTGGAGCGACGAACTGATTCAGATGATGGCGGGGTCTGAGCGCATCGCCAAGCATGCCCACGTTCCAATGCAGTCAGGCAGCGACCGGGTGTTGCGGGCGATGCATCGCAAATACCGGCCATGGCATTATCGCGAGAAGCTTGAAAAGATCCGTGCCGCCATGCCCGCGGCAGCGATCGGCGCGGACGTGATGGTGGGCTTCCCCGGCGAGACTGATGCCGACTTTGACGAGACGCTGCGAATGGTCAAGGACATCTCCTTCACTTACCTGCACGTCTTTACCTACTCTCCACGTCCTGGGACGCCAGCGGCGGCCATGCAGAAACAAGTCCCTGTTGAGTTGGCGCGAGAGCGGAGCGGTGTTCTGCGCGAACTGGCGACCGGGAAAAAGCTGGCGTTCATGCGCAGCTTCGTCGGTCAAACGCTCGAAGCCATCACGCTGCACTCTCCTCAGGCTTTGTCATTGTCATCCGGAGCGGACGGAATCGAGGGACCTGCTGTTGTCACGGAAGCTTTGACTGACAATTATCTCAAGCTTCGTCTGAAGGGCCGCCACGCTCCAAATCGCTGGATAAGGGCGCAGGTTGTGCAGGTGGAAAACAGCGCGCTGATGGGAGTGGTGAATTCGTCCTGCGAAAGCGGCGGCGACTGAGATCCTTCAGCCCGCGAAGAAAGACGCGGGCTCTCAGGATGACGTCCTCACCGGAGAACTGACGATAACAAGCAAACTCAGGCTGCGTGTTATAATTTTGCATCTAAGTCGCCCTGTGTTTTCTGACGGAGGATTGTATCGATAAACGCTTTATCCGCACCAACGACCGTATCCGAGCGCGAGAGATTCGAGTCATTGATGACGAAGGCAACCAGATTGGGATTCTGCCTCCGTTTGAAGCGCTCAAAATGGCCCGCGAGAAGAACCTGGATCTGGTAGAGATTTCGCCCACCGCGACTCCTCCCGTATGCCGCATCATGGATTATGGGAAATTCCTGTATCAGCAGGAGAAAAAAGAGCGCGAGGCCAAGAAGCACCAGAAAGTAATCACGGTCAAGGAGGTAAAGTTCCGCATTAATGTGGACGACCACGATTACGAGACCAAAAAAAATCATGTGCTGCGCTTTCTGGATGAGGGAGACAAGGTAAAGGCGACCATCTTCTTTCGCGGACGCGAGATGACCCGTACCAACCTGGGGCGACAGATTCTGGAGCGGCTGATCAAAGACGTACAGGATAAGAGTATTGTGGAGTTCCGTCCGCGGCAGGAAGGCAACACGCTGCACGCCATCCTGGCGCCGAAGAAGGTCGAAGGCGGCAAGCAGCCGGCGCAGTCGCAGGCCGCAGCCCCCGGCCGCGCCAACCAGGCGTAAAACAGTCCTTACCCTTTTACCATTAGCCGGTTAGCTTTAAGGCCGCAGGCTGGTGCCTAACGAAGGGGCTAAAAGCTAAAGGCCCAAGAGCCAAAGGCTAAGAGCCAAAGGCTAAGAGCCAATAGCTGATTACGGAGTTCTCATGCCGAAATTGAAAACGCACAAAGGCGCGGCCAAGCGCTTTAAAAAAACTGGAACCGGGAAGGTGAAGCGCGGGCATTCGCATCTGCGTCATATGCTGACGTCGAAAGCTCACAAGCGCAAAAAGAAACTGGGACAATCCGTCCTGGTGAGCGATGCCGATACACCGAAGATCAAGCGAATGATTCCGTACTAATACAAGATCCGTGGCGCGAACCCTGAGCGAAAACGCAGGGGCCCTCGCCCGCGCAGTGTGGGCCGCGAAGCTTTGTGAGCCGGTGGCCCCCGGTGAGTGAAGAGGCCAATCAGACCTTCGAGTCTCCTGCCTCCAGCCGCCGCAAATAGAAAGTAAAAGGGAGCTAGACATGCCTCGTGTAAAACGCGGAACCAAACGGCGCGCTAAACGCAAAAAGATACTGGAACGCGCCAGCGGATATTTCCTCACAAAATCCAAACTGTACCGCTCCGCCAAAGAAGCGGTTGAACGCGGGCTGAAGTTTGCGTACTCCGGACGCAAGCAGAAAAAGCGCCAGTACCGCTCGCTGTGGATCGTCCGCATCGGGGCCGCCGCCAAGATGAACGGGATGAGCTACAACCAGTTTATCCACGGACTGAAGAAGGGCGGCGTGGAACTGGATCGCAAGATCCTGGCCGATCTGGCGGTGAATGATCCCGGCGCCTTTAAGAGCCTCGCCGAGCAGGCCAAGGGCGCTCTCGGCGGGGCAGCGTAGAACGGCACTCAGCTATCAGCTCAGAATTCAACGAAGCAGCAGGTCCCTCGACTGCGCGTGAACTTCGCATAGCGAAGCTCATGCTCCCCCTTGGGATGGCAATTTTTAGAGATGGTAAATGGCATATACCGTTCCCAAGTTGAAGGATTGGTCGGCGAAGGCGCTGGATAAAGCTGGCGCGAAACTGCTTGCCGCGCTGGAGCAGGAATCCACCGCGGTGAAGAATAAGGCTGACTGGAAGACGTTTCGAGACCGCTGGATTGGCCGCAAGAATGGCGTGCTGACTCAGATCAACGATCTCTGGCTGAAGGCAGCGCCGAAAGATGCCAAGCGCGACGTGGGACAGCGCGTCAATGAGATTAAGCAGCAAGTGACGGCTGGAGTTGAGGCCACCGCATTTCCCGAAGGTCAGGTTAACCCGCGCATTGCCGGCGAGGGCCGATCCGTCCTGTCGAGACCGGCCAGTCGGGGAGTCGGGACGGTGACAGCAGCCCTCGACATCAGCCTCCCCGGCAATCGCCGGGCGCTGGGCGCGGAGCATCCCATTATCAAGACAATGAATGAGATCGTTTCAGTGTTTCGCAACCTGGGCTATTCGGTTGAGGAAGGGCCGGAGATCGAGACTGACTACTACAATTTTGAGGCGCTGAATTTTCCGCCCAATCATCCGGCGCGCGATACGCAGGACACTCTGTTCATCGCCAATCAGGAATCGAAGCCGTTGCGCGACCGGCTGCTGCTGCGCACTCACACTTCGCCGGTACAGATTCGCTCCATGGAGAAGATGAAGCCTCCAGTGCGCGTGGTTTGCCCAGGGAAAGTGCATCGCAACGACGCGCCTGACGCCACGCACTCGCCGATTTTCCATCAGGTCGAAGGGCTGGCAGTGGATACAAATATTACGTTTTGCGATCTGAAGGGCACCCTCGACCACGCTATGAAGGCGCTATTCGGTTCGAGCGTGAAGACGCGATTTTATCCATCCTACTTTCCCTTCACTGAGCCCAGCGCCGACGTTCAAATCAGTTGCATTTTCTGTGGAGGCACGGGATACCGCGACGGCGGCCGCTGCCCGAACTGCAAGGCCAGCGGCTGGATTGAGCTGCTGGGTTGCGGCATGGTCGATCCCAATGTTTACCGGTTTGTGGATTACGACGCCCGGAAGGTCAGCGGATTCGCCTTTGGTATGGGTGTGGAGCGGATCGCGATTCTGAAATATGGCGTGGATGATATTCAGCTCTTCTTCAATGGGGATGCGAGATTTTTGGAGCAGTTTGGATAGGAGTTCTCAGTTGTTAGCTCTTAGGCTTGGGCAGAATAACGGCGCGCTGCGAGCTAATAGCCCAGAGCTGGAAGCGAGATGAAACTTTCTCCTCAATGGTTGCGCGACTTCGTCGACCTCAACGCCGACCTCCGTCAGCTTGCAGATGATTTGACTCTGGCCGGAATTGCGGTTGAGTCCATCAGTGGCGAGGGCAGCGAGGCAGTCTTCGAGATGGACATCACGACCAATCGTCCGGACGCCATGAATCACTACGGCGTGGCGCGCGAGTGTTCGGCGATTTACGATCTGCCGTTGACGCCGATTGAACCGAAGCTGCCACCAGCGGCTCAAGCCGCTTCGTCGGGAGGCCAGGCTGGCACCACCGCTAGAGTCGTGTCCTACCAAGGCGCGCACCCGCCGGTAACTTTCCCGATCGAGATTACAGAACCCGAGCTGTGTCCAAGATTCACCGCGCGCGTTCTGCGCAATGTGACCATCAAGGCTTCGCCAGATAAGGTTAAGCAACGGCTGGCACTGCTCGATCAGCGGCCCATCAGCAATGCCGTCGACGCCACCAACTACGTGCTGTGGGAAATGGGCAAGCCTACCCACGTCTTCGATCTCGACCTGCTCGAGGGCGGCCGGATCATCGTGCGACGCGCGAAGGATGGTGAAACGCTTAAGACTCTCGATGGAGTAGAGCGCAAACTTAGCAGTGAAGACCTGGTCGTAGCTGATGGCAAGAAACCTGTCGGGCTCGCCGGGGTAATGGGCGGCTTCGACACTATGATCACGGACAAGACCCGCAACATTCTGATCGAATCCGCCTGGTGGGATCCGGTTACGATTCGCAAAGCGTCGCGGCGTCACGGCCTTCATACGGACGCTTCCCATCGCTTCGAGCGAGGCGCGGATTTCGAGTCGACCGTAGTGTCCTGCGATCGGGTGGCGGAGCTGATTTTGCAATCCGGTGGGGGAGAGTTGGTTGGCGGCGCCGTCGATGTAATCGCGCGGCGGCTGGATCAGGCGCCCGTGGCCCTGCATGTCTCTGAAGTCCATCGTATTTTGGGCGAGAAACTGGATGCCCGCGAGATTTTCCGCATCCTCGACCGGCTGGGTTTTGATGTGCTGCCGGAACGGGGCGGCGAAGCTGATTTCACGATTCGCATTCCCAGCTGGCGGCTCGATGTGGAACGTGAGATCGACATCATCGAAGAGATCGCCCGCCTGCATGGTTACGACAAGTTCGCGAACACTCTGCCGGCCTATGCGGGCGCGGTTGTCGAACTGCCCGATGCGGAAAAAGATTGCAAGCTCCGGTCGTCTTTGCTGGCACTGGGTTACGACGAAGCCGTTTCCCTCACCTTTATCTCGCACCACGATGCCGAGCGATTTTCCCGCGTCCCTGCGATTGAGTTGGCGAATCCATTGAGTGAAGAAGCTTCGGTGATGCGGACTTCAATGGTGCCCGGCATGCTCGGAATGATGGCTTACAACCTCAATCGCGGGAGCGACAATGTGCGGCTGTTTGAAACAGGTAACGTCTTTGAAGCCTCGGGCGCGACCGCAAACCAGTTGAAGCGGGTCTGCCTGGGGGCGACCGGTAGCGCCGTGTTGCCGGGTGTTCACCAGCCTTCGCGTCCGCTCTCATTTTTTGATTTGAAGGGCGATGTGGAGGCGTTGCTGCATCCCTTCCGGTGCAAACTGCTCGCGTATGATTCGCAAACGCCGAAGTATTATCATCCGGGCCGTTCGGCGCGCGCGGTAATGGATGGCGAGATCGTAGTTCAGTTCGGGCAGATACATCCCGACGTCGCTGCCGCGCGAAAGTTGCGTCAGGATGTGTTCATCGCGGAATTCTATCTAGATCTGCTTTACCAGCACGCCTTGCGTGAAGTGCGCTACGAAGCTTTGCCACGATATCCGGCGGTCGAGCGGGACTTCTCCTTTATCTTTGACGATTCGGTGAAATTTGAGCAAATTCGCGAAGCGATGACAGCGCTGCATATTCACGAGATGCGCAGTTTCGTTCCTGTTGAGATTTTCCGCGGCGGTAACGTTCCAGCGGGCAAGTACTCCTTCCTGTTACGCGCCAGATTTCAATCGGGCGAGCGGACCTTGCGCGAGGAGGAAGTGGGACAGTGGTGTCCCCGGATAATTAAGGCACTGGAAGCGCTTGGCGGGACGCAGCGGATGTGACTTTTGCCCAGCTTTGCTGGGCCGGACAGCCCAGGGCGGCTGTCCCAAGCAATACTGGACCTGCGTGAGCCGGGAATATGGCGGATATGGTTACGCTGCAAAAACATTTTCTCAGCGGTAGGGTCGAACATTTTACCGAATCGGTGATCCGCGAAATGACGCGCCAGGCGATGCTCCACGGCGCCGTCAACCTGGCGCAGGGATTCCCTGATTTCGCGGCCCCGCGCGAAATTAAGGAAGCGGCGCAAGAAGCGATCGCGGGCGATGTAAATCAATACGCCATCACCTGGGGCGCGAAAAGTCTGCGTAACGCAATCGCGCAGCAGATGGACACAGCCCAGGGTATTGCCGTCGATCCGGAAACGCAGATTACGGTCTGTTGTGGCTCGACGGAAGCTATGATCTCTACCCTGCTCGCGCTCTGCAATGCGGGCGACGAAGTGGTGATTTTCGAGCCGTTTTATGAGAACTATGGACCGGACGCGATTCTATCCGGCGCCAGGCCGCGGTTCGTGAAACTGCGTCCGCCGCCAACCTCGAACGGCGAATGGACATTTGATGAACACGAACTGAGGGCGGCGTTTCACCATCAGACCAAGGCGATTATTGTTAATACCCCGAACAATCCAACCGGTAAAGTCTTCACTCGCGAAGAACTCCAACTGATACGTGATCTGTGCCTGGAGTTCAATGTCCTAGCAATTACAGATGAGATCTACGAGCACATCCTTTACGACGGCACGGAGCACATTTCGATCGCTCGGCTCGAAGGTATGGCGGAACGGACGGTCACTATCAATGGCCTTTCAAAAAGCTACAGCGTGACCGGCTGGCGGGTGGGATGGACGGTAGCTTCCCCTTCAATCACAAATGCTATCCGGAAAGTGCACGATTTTCTCACGGTGGGCGCTCCGGCGCCCCTGCAGGAAGCCGGCGCTGTCGCCCTCGGAATGCCTGCCACCTACTATCAGAATCTCGCGGACGGTTACCGCGCGCGACGTGACCGCCTCATTCCGACGCTTACCGATGCGGGCTTCCGCTGCTTCCATCCCCGAGGTGCTTACTACGTCATGACGGACATCAGCGAGTTCGGTTTTCCAGATGACATGGCTTTCACTAAATATCTGGTGGAAGAAATCGGCGTG
>CATPBY010000233.1 GCA_955652845.1 uncultured Terriglobales bacterium
GAGCGCCACAAACCTGCCTGGTCTCGAAGAACATGGGTCAGCGCCTGGCGCACGGCCGCGTTCTCTAATAGGCGGATAGCGGAAAAAATTCGTTCGAGAAATGATGGAGGGGTATCCCAAAAGGCAGAAACCGGCCGATCCAGATTGCTGCTGTGATCGGGATGAAAAACTCGACCGTCCCAGCGCCGGGTTCCCACCGGATATTCCGGGTACTCGCGAATTACATCCAGCAGAGTCTGGATGGTGCGCATACACCTCGATTCTGCGTACTGTGGCATGAAAAGCACATGGCTGCGTTGCTCGTGACGAATTTCGTGGACAAATTCGGGAAAACTCTGGGCGCAAGTCAGATTTAAGGCACCGCTGGGTTCACAGCCATGCCGGTCTCCACCGGAGATGATCAAGCGCTGCCAGCAATCGGCCAGCTGTATTACAGCATTGTTCTCTTCCCAGCTACGGGTGGCGTTGACTTCGAATGCATGCAAGCAGTGCACATTACTTTTCAGAAACTGATTCAGACTGTGCGCGTAGCGCTGCCGGCCCATCCTAGCTAAATCCCAAAGAGGATGGTTGAGGATCACCAGCACGTCGGGAAGCTGGTCAAGCATCTCGATTAAATCACTGAGGTCCCTGCTGGACGGATTCTGCGTATAGGCAACAAGCTCGGCGACAATTTCTTGCGCGCAATGGCTAGGCAAATTCTGTATCCCAAGGTGAAATATCGCTTCGCCGAAAGGCACCGACCACTCCAAGGCGAACGGAATTTCCCTTGTCTCTTTCACCTTCCGTAGAAGAGTTGGCGCATCGATGTTGTCATGGTCTGTAAGCGCTACTAAACTCGCCAACCCAAGAAGATTTTCGATCTGATTTCTCTCCAGCTCGAAAGCTAACTTGGGAGTCAACGGCGGTGTCCAATGCGCCTTGGTCAGATCAACTGGGACTCGGGATCGCTTGTACTGGTGTGCGAGCGCCCAGCGAAGCGGAGGCCATCTCTGGGAGAATTCTGGAATAAAGCCGAGGCTTTCTTTGGAGTGATTGGTGTGGCTATGGAGTGATACGGCAGATTGGTAATTCTCAGCAACGCCTGGCGTGTTCCAAAGGCAGGAAACCTTCGTTTGTGCCAATCGCGGTCCTCCTTTGAATTCCGAGATTGTCGGACAACTGTGACATAGTTTTCTGGTGCAGTCCAGTTGCTCTTGTCACTCCACTTGGTGGCGCTCGATGCCGCCTTAAATAGGAGAGATCGATTGCTAGCATTAAGAGGCGCGAAAAACTTGGGGGATAGAAATGTCTAGGCGACAAGTGAAAGTCGTTTATAGAGCATCCTAACGCAATCTTTATTCTGTGTAATTTTCGGGAGTGAGTTTGTCAACAGCCACGCCTGTTTACAACAAAAGTAGATGCAGTACTCAGTAGTATAGTCCGCGCACCGAGATGCGAAGTGAAATAATAAAGAGAGGGAAAATATGAAAGGGAATCTGTTTATAGTGATCGCGTGCCTTTCGATTGCAGTGTTTGTATTAGCGCAATCGGATATCCAAGCACAGGACAAAGGCAAGAAAACGATGAAGGACACGAAGATCCCGGCTCGCATTATCACTGCCACGGTCGGCAAAATGGGGCAGCATCCCGGCACAGTAGCGACTAGCGGCCCGGCGAAGATTGTGTGCCTTAAAGCAATCAGTAATCTTCCAAACCCCCAACCGAAAGCAACCTGTTTTGTTCAGGCTCCGGGTTACTCGGGAACTCTAGATCCGCCCAGAGGAGAGGCATCGGCAAGCGGGGCGGGGACGATCATTCTCATTTGCAATGGCCAGGGAGATTTCTTGCGATGTAGCGCCAGGGTTCAGGAAATCCACTCTCTTAGTTCAAGCGGGCTCGACTCGGGCCGCTGAAAGCAATGAAATCCGAGTACGCTCATTGACCCGGGGTTCTGATTTGCCTGAGTCAGGCGCCAGCGCAAAGGCCACAATCGTTTCCCCGCGAGCGCCGGTAGTGCTTTCCAATTCATTAAGCAAGGCTGCTTCAAGATGGTCTCCCGCCGCATGCATTTCACTGGCGGAAACTTCTTCGTCCGTGGCGCCGACAAAGCACAGCTCACAAACTCCCAACTCACCTTCAGACCTCACGGGAGGGCCAAATGTGCGGCAAATCATGGGACGCGCTTCATAGAGATCACAGGTTCCGGCCTCAGGGTCGAGTGCAGGGCATGGCTCATCATTGGCAAAATCATTCCACGGTTGTGCGGCCGATTCATCAAGCAAGCCGGTGGAGGGATTACCCGGAAATTCGGCGGAAAGCCGAGCCACGGCTTCGCGATCGCGTTCGCGGAGACGAGCCGCGCGCTCCGGAGCTCGCAGTTCGAGTTCCGCGAGCCCCCTTCGCAACCGGAGAGCATCCAGTTGATTGATGGCAAATACTCCGATGCAACACTGAGAGCAACCTGGCCGACAAACGAGCCATTTGCCACTTCTACGCGTGGCATCGGCCAAGGCAACGTCAACGATCTGGACCAAGGCCTGATCTCCGGAAGATAACGAGCGGCATGGCATATTGAGCTTAAGGATAATCTATGTCAATGAAGGCTGGAAGTTTAGAAGCCTTAGATTGCATTTCAATGAATCTAAAGAGCTCCCAATGCCCCCACACTATCCCCTAAATGACAGTGGTAAGGGAGGCAGGGTTACCACACAAGCCCTCGCCAATAGCGATCAGCCACACCTTGAGGAAGGCCGGCACTCATTGCGTCCCTGTTCTCGTGATTCCCCTTTGCCTAACGGCTTTCTGCGGCATATGAAAACCGGGACTCATCGCTCATTGCCGAAAGCCTTCTCCTCCACGGTGAGTTGGGAATTAGCCGTTGTGAGCACTACTGACCCCGGTGATTTATCCCGTCCCTTCATAATTGGTGGTGGTGACCTCAGTAGTTAGGAC
>CATPBY010000234.1 GCA_955652845.1 uncultured Terriglobales bacterium
CCCATGATGTAACTGACCGTGCTGATTCTGGCGGTGGCCGTCTGATAGTCGCTGGCAGGCCGGGGCGGAGTAAATACGATTCTCGTCGTCGGTCCGACAGTTAGATTGCCCAACGCCGTGACCACCTGGGATTGGAAAGGCTCGGTGGTTACATCATGTGTGTCTTCTACCGTGACGCCATGGATGGGAGACGGAACCTGCGCGAACGTGCAACTGGCGAAAAGCACGCACTCTAGCGCTATAGCGATTCTTTTCATAACCACCTCCATGTTGGTGTTCGAATCCAGCCTGCAGTGTCAGGTAATTGCCTGTAAACCGCATAGTCTTATATGTTGTCAAGATAAAAAAGGAAGACGGGTTTAATTTCCGTGACTTTCCGGCACGAGACATATTTCTATCTCTCTGCAGCATAGTTATTTAAACACTATTCCGTATGTTTCATAAGATAAAATCCATTCCCCGAATAGGACGTCGTTTAGTAATGATATAATCTTTGTATACTATGTTAATATGTGTACGTTAAAAGGATCTTTCACATGTCCCCTGCGCGTGCATCTTCGTCTTCTTCTTTTGCTGTAGATAAGCTGGATCTGACACTGAACATGGCTAGCTTCACGCCTTACTACCAGCAAATCGTAGACCACGTGCGCTCTCTGGTTGAGAAAAACAAACTCAAAGAAGGTGAGACATTCTGCTCGGAAGGCGACATCTCACGCGCTCTCAACATAAGCAAAATGCCGGTGCGGCAGGCTTTTCAAAAGCTGCGGGCTGAGGGTTTGCTCGTCATTGCGAAGGGCAAACGGCCGGTGATTGGTTCCGGTCGTGTCCCTTGGAATTTTCAGCAACTGCGGGGCTTCAGCGAGGAGATGCGCCGTCGAGGATTGGTTCCTTCCGCTCGTGTCCTTAGCCTCGACGTCGGAGAGCCGGAGGTTGAGGTCGCCCAAGGGCTGAAACTGACCATAGGCGAAAAAATTTATTGTCTTCGGAGACTCCGTTTTGTCAATGGAGAGCCCGTTGCAGTCGTGACCAGCCATTTGCCAGCGAGAATCTTCGCCGGCATAGATAAGCACGATCTAGAGAGACAGTCCCTGTACCAAGTGTTCGAACAGATTTACAAGCGCAAACTGCACTGGGCCGAGGAAAGGATTGGCGCCGCGACTGCCACAGAAGAGGACGCGCGAATTCTTCAGACCAAGGTCGGCAGCCCATTGCTGGTTATCAAGGAAACTACATACGATGTGCAGAGCATCCCGATCGAATACAGCGTCTCGCTGCTGCGGGGTGACCGCTACACCGCCTCCGTGATCTCGGTTCGGAGAAACTGACGCCAACGAATCACTGGGCCCAGCACCTAGTAATGCTAAGAATGGCCGAAGAAAATTCCCGCACGATTCGTAACCGAAGTCGTGCTCTCCTCGAAGAACTCCGAAGCACAGTGAAAATGGATGATATTAAGGCTCTGGAACACAATGTTGCGATCGGGGTACAAGCGAATGAGTTGCTTAAAAGCAAACGCCCCGCTGAATTCATCCAGCCCAGCCGGGACTCGAATACTACGCATTTGTGATCTACAAGCCAGAAATAGGCAACGCTGCCACAAATGTGCTATTCCATCCGCATTGAGGCTGACTGAGGATACAGCTATCGCGTTTCCATCACGGCACTTCCTAGAGGCATGCGAATCAGAAACCGCGCGGGTTGGAAGAACGAATTGAGGTGCCCCATTCCTCAAAATCTGTAATAAAACGCAAATTGGAAAACCCGAGGACCGTTCAATTCGCTAACCGACTGCAGTGTTTTGAATCGAGTATCCGGGACCAGATAGCAGGTTTGGTTCAGACTTGCGCCGTCCCCACAGTTCGGACTAATGGGGTCATACTGGGTGGCGCTAATTCCCGATCCGTTTTGCACGTAATAATTGGGATGATTCAGCAGGTTGAATGCCTGCGCCTTAATTGTGATGCTGTGTCGCTCGGTAAGATGAAGAGTTCGGGCAATCCCGAGGTCCACTTCGTTGATCCAGGGCCCGTGAAACGAATTGAGATTTAAGTTTGGACTTGGTCCGGCGCCCACAATCCCCAACGCGGTATTAGTCGTCGACTGGTTGAAGGCACTGTCATTAAGATTGTTGCCACTACTGCAGGTGCTGAGAAGCACCCCTGTACAGGCCGAATTTAGTAAGCCGGTGAATGGCCGGCCGGAGTTGAATTGCATGACCGTGCTGATGGTCCAGTTAGAAAGCAACCGGCGAGCAGCTTCGCTGCTCAAGCGAGCGACGCCTGGCGAATACACAGCAGCGATGGAAAGACGGTGCCGCTGGTCGAGCAAGGTTGGTCCATGCGTGGTCCCAAGATCAAACTGGTTGTTAAAGTCGACGCCGGTTTGCAAGCCCTTGGATAACGTATAGCTCGCCATTAATGAGAGTCCTTGCGATACCCGCCGCTGCAAGTGGGCGTAGAAGGAGTTGTATTGATTCACCCCCGGGGTGATGAGCGCGTTGATCTGCCCCAGTTGTGAAGTGACTAGTCCCTCCTTCAGCAGGCCATTGTCTAATGTTGGCCCAGTGAGTGCTAGACCAGGACAGCCGCTTGCCACCGATGCAGTGTTCGAAGAGCAGAGTACATAGGTTGTGTTCCCAGTTGGCGGGATCAGATTAAGGTCATATGCGCTGGAGGCAATCAGGTGCACTCCGTGAGTCCACAGACTACCCAGAGTGAGAGTCGTGTTAGATGCTATTTCCTGCTGAATCTCGAGATTTGAACTCATGATGTAAGGGGTCTTAAAACTCGGGGAGACCAAAGATATGTTGGACGACGCCGAGAACAGGGCCCCACTGCTCACAATGTTGGGGAAAGTCGGTGCTCCCGGATCACCAAAACTAAAATTGAGCGTCCCTTGTTGTGAAACCAATCCATTGGCGACCACTGAGTTCTCGTAATTAATCCCATTAAACACTTCATAAAACATACCAAAGCCGCCCCGTAGCACAGTTTTGTCGGTGACCTTAGCAGCGAAGCC
>CATPBY010000235.1 GCA_955652845.1 uncultured Terriglobales bacterium
CAGCATGCAGCAATCGCCCGCACCCGCGACAGATCGGCGGGTCCCCGGGACTGAAACTCAATCCAGAGACGGGCGCGTAGCTCAATTGGCAGAGCAACTGACTCTTAATCAGTAGGTTGAAGGTTCGATTCCTTCCGCGCTCACCATCTTTTCAACAGCTTGGCGGTATCGATCCATCCTCTTCCCGCCGATTGTGTCCATTTTGTGTCCACTATTGCACGCGCTGAGCGGCAACGTGTGCAATTTCGTCAATGTCCTGATGCTGATACTTCATGGTCGTTGCTACTGCCGCATGGCCCATTGCCTTCATCACTGCGAACAGGTTCTTCGTGGCCCGGTACATTTCAGTTCCGAAGCCGTGACGAGCACAGTACAGAACCAGGTCATCCGGCAGGCCGGCATCCTTCCGAGCATCCTGGAATTGCCTGGCCACCGTAGTGAGATGGCCACACTTTGCCCGTTTTGATGGAAAGACCCAGCCCTCCTTTTGATCGGAATACCGCGCCAGCAGCGCTTGGAGAACGCGCGGGCTGATCGGAACGTGCCTTCGTCCCTTTGGGGTCTTGCTGTCGTAGACGAAGTAGCGACTGTTCGACCAGTCCAGGTGCTCCCAACGCATCGTGAATACTTCCTTCTGGTTTCGCATTCCGGCATCGCGCATAATCATGAGCACGTCTCGGAGCGGCTGTTTGCAAAAAGGCAAAAGCCTAGCTTCAACGTGTTCGTCGATAATGCGCTCCCGCTCGCGTTCCTGTTGCAGTTTGATCTTTGGAGCCGCTCTAAGCACTCTCCACTCTTCCGCTTTGCCGAGCATACGCCGAAGCGTGCGAAGTGCATTGTTGTGGTTCGACGGGCCGCCCGAAAAACTGAGCATGCCGGTATCGTCTTGGGAAATTGCGTCAAGCCGCATACCAGCCATATCCGTGTCCGCAAGCAGCCGCCACCCGTTGGCGTAGTAATCTTTTGACTTCTGTTTCAGCGTACTTTGATCTTGAACCCATTCAAGAAACCGCTTACTGAACTCACGAAGCACCGGACTGCGCCTAAGTAGAACACCTCCTCGTTCTTCGGCTCGGGCCATTGCCAGTGCCTCGATCCTTCGAGCGGCGGTGACTGTGGTTTTCTTCGTGGATCCCCGATAACGTCTACCGTTGATCCGGAAGCGGTAGTGATAAACCTGACCTCGCTTGTAAAGAGCCATTGCTTACCCTCCATGTGCCCGCACGGATGGCTTTCGCTTGTTGGCTCTGAC
The DNA here is from genome assembly GCA_955652845.1 of uncultured Terriglobales bacterium. Classification (GTDB taxonomy): domain Bacteria; phylum Acidobacteriota; class Terriglobia; order Terriglobales; family Acidobacteriaceae; genus JABCYV01. The sequence continues at coordinate 1,253 of CATPBY010000235.1, forward strand.
GTAAATTTCTACGTCGGCAAGATCATACTTTATCCGACCACCGAGTTTCACGTAGGTAGGACCAATTCCGGCGCAACGCCAATAACGGAGGGTGCTTTCGGGCATGTTCCACATCTTCGAAAGTTCCTTCGTGCTGATGAGACTCGGCCCGCTATCCGTTGTGTCAGTCCGGCCGACGGTCAATTGGCTGGCTTTCCGGTCTCGGTTCGGCTGACTGAGTGTGCTGGAAACCGTGAACGCCCCTGAGGATTGCATACGTGGTAAGCCCCCACCACGGAAACGTACGAGGCTGACGTCGGAATGTCCAAGACTTCTGTGTGTCCGAATTGATAGCCGTCGGCTATGCTGCATCCGGATTACCGCTACTCAATTCGTCACCTGAAGGCCCAAAACGAAACCTCCTCTCGACGAGGTCATAGCCGAATCTCATGTGATGGCTACTGTCCGAGATTCAGCACACATGCAGCACACAACCGGCCCCACAAGCCTCAGAAGTTCACCCACCACGCCGGTCCGACAGTCAGTAGACAATCGCGCAGGCTCCGTTGGCATCTGACCTTAGGTAGGGGGGCTTAGAACGCGATGGGTCGCAGGTTCAGCGGCCCATTATCCAGCCCGCGAGCAAATCGGACTGAATGAGTCCCCGAATCCCTTCGGTCTTGCAGAGATAATCGAGGACTTCCGATTTGCGCATGCAGGGATAGGTTTCTTCGAGCCCTGCGACGATGGTTTTGACGTAGGCTTCGCTCGGCGTGCCGATTACGAAGTTGTCTTGCGTGGCCGTCAGGTCAGGACCGGATGCCCGTCCTGCGCGCCCGTCTTAATAAAACGGCCGTAGAGCCGGAAACCCTCGATGTCGAAGTGATCGACGTGAGGGAGGTCTTCGAATGGTGGAACGACGATGTTGCCGGGAACGTCCCGCCCATTCTCCTGGCGGACTACGTCGTTGAACTGGCCGTAGGAAAGAAGATACATGCGCCCGTAAGTGTGCGTGCCGGAGGCGGCGTGTCGTACGAAAGCGATGGAGGCATTCCAGGAATTGGAGTGGTTTGCAAAGTAAAGGGTGTGCGTCAGCGCAATTTGCCGGTCTTCCCTTGGAGGAGTTTTATCGCGGCATCCCGGATACTCTGCCTTCGATCCGTCCGGCTTGCCTCCTGCGATATAGCAGTCGAAACGCTTCCTGAGTAAATTAGAACCGTACACCGCATACCAGACGACGCGGTTATCGGACGGCGTTATGTTGGTGCTCGTCATGCCGGGAGAATTCTAGACCGAGAATTCAATCTTATCGAGGTATTCGTTCTTTTCGGGACGTTTTTCCGCGCTCTAAAGCGACGGCTAACGTGCCTTCGCCCTCATGAAGGGAGGGTCACCGACTAAGTTGCTGACGGACCGATCGCGGGATACCACTTAAATAGCAGGCAGACGGTTCTTGATAAGCTGTAACGAAATAGTCAGAGTACGCAAGGGACAGCGGGGCGCTAAAGGTGCATGAGGGACGATTTCAGCAAAGCGACGATCGATTTGCTTGCGAAGCGGGCAGGATATCTGTGCTCGAATCCTGAATGCGGCATTCTCACCGTCGGTGCAGCGCCCACTGAGGATAAATCGATGATCGTTGGCGTGGCTGCGCACATC
>CATPBY010000236.1 GCA_955652845.1 uncultured Terriglobales bacterium
ATACAGGCCAGACGGGTGATTCAGCCAACGCGCGCATAACCTTGGAAGCAGGCTCCTGTCGTGTGAGGCGACATTATACTGATCATTCTGCGAGGCGGGCGGAAATAGGGAGAACTCTTAGAAACTCCGTTTTTCAAATCCATTGTGCTATCACGCACCCGAATTACGAGCAACCCCGAAGTAATCCCAAGGTAAGAGTTGCCGACCGCTCGCCCATAATCGTCGAATCCGCCGCAACGTGCTGCACAGTCTATAATTGCGCGCACGGATGCCTCTTGTTCCTGGGACAAAACTGGGCCCCTATGAAATTCAGTCCCCGCTGGGCGCAGGCGGCATGCGTGAGGTGTATCGGGCCACCGATACAAAGCTGGGCCGCGACATCGCGCTTAAAGTGCTCCCCGCCGAGATGGCGGAAGACCCGGAGCGGCTAGGGCGCTTTCGCCGCGAGGCCAAGGCTCTGGCCCAGCTCGGCCACCCGAGCATCGTCACTATCGACTCGGTGGAGGAATGCGAAGGTGTCCCTGCCTAACGATGCAGCTCGTCGAAGGTCAGCCGCTTGACCGGCTCATCTGTGCAGGCGGGCTTCCCCTCGAACAGATCGTTCGAGATCGCCAGTGCTCTGGGGGATGCGCTGGCGGCGGCACATGAAAAAGGTATCGCGCATCGCGACCTGAAGCCCGCCGATGTCTGGTCTCGAACGAGGGCCGCGTGAAGGGCCTGGCAAAGACATCCGTGCGGCGAACTTGAGCGACGCCACGATGACCTCGGACAGCCGCACGCAAATCGGCGTGGTCATGGGGACGCCCGCCTACATCTCTCCGGAACCGACATCGGGCCGTCGGCTCGACCATCACTCGCGAGGCGTACGCCATAAACCTTGCGCGATCTGGAAAGGACGACCCTTCCTTTGCCGCCATCTCTATATAGGCCTGATGCAGCAAAACCTGGCGGCCGATCCCAAAGATGTAAGGGCAAAATTTGAATTAAGCGAAGCTGTAGGTGAGCTGGCTGCAGTTTATCGCGACTCGGATCCGCCACGCTCCGAAAAGCTTTATCAACGCTCGCTTGCCCTGAGCGCGTCGGCCTTGACCTCTGATCCGAGGGACTTCGACATTCTGTATTGGCAATCATTCGAAAGGATCGGGTTCGCATCCCTCCTGGCGATGGCTCACAAGCTGACCTCGGCAATGGATCAATTACAACAGGCGATTGCGGTGCTCGAAGGTCTTAGTGATCAGGATTCCACTGAAATCTCCGCCCACCGGCTGCTGGCTCTGGCTTTGCAAAGAAGGGCCTCGCAACTGGCGCAACTGGGGAGCACAGGTCCGGCAGACCAGGACCTTCAACGATCAGAAGAAATTCTGGTCAAGCTCTACAAAGAGAATCTGAACAACCTTACGGTCCTTCGTGACCTCGCGGATTGTTACCGCGAGAAGGGAAACCTCGACGCGCATCGCTCGCGCTGGTTGGATGCAAGCCGCGAGTATCAGAAAAGTGTCGATCTTTGGCAACGCTGGCCGCAGATCGGGAAGTCTTCGGTTTACGATCAGCGTCAACGACAATTGGCCGCTCGCCTTGTCCGCCAGGCCCGAACACATCTGCTCAATAGCTCATTCCGTTAAATGAAATGACTCGTCACCGAAGTGACTGCGAAAAAGGGCATGCAGAGAACAAGGCTCCCGCGACACGGGCGGCCCGCCGCTCCGCGTCCACGTGTGTAGCACTTGCGCGTAATCTCCACAGCACCACTACCGCCGAGAAGAGTTCGATGGCGCTGAACACTTTTCCGCGTCGGTCCAGTATGTAAAAGCTGGCATCGGTGAGATCTTCGAGTGTAATGAAACCATCAGAGCCGGTTGAGGGGGCGACGCCGACCCAGTCGCGAATACGGGCCTTTATATTTTGTCCTCGTTTCGATGTGTTACATTTGTTGCATAACAAGGCTGCCATCGGATTACAGTTGAGTGGGCTGGCAGTATCGGCGCGACCTCGCCGATCGATTTCACTTAAGAAATTAATGTGGGTGGGAGCTGTGCTTGATCGTGAAGAGACAGACAGCCAACCTATGGGTGAACGGTTATGAAGAATGGTAAGCATCGAAACGGAACCGGCCAAGGCGAGATGAGCTTCGCGGAACGCATAGACCAACTGAGCAGGAAACGCCGCGAGCTCATACGTCCGATTCACGAGCATCCACGCGACTACGTTCTGCTGAGTATCCGAGATTCCGCAAAAAAGCTGCGTACAGATCCCGCCACCGTGTTGCGGATTGTTCGCGGAATGGGCTTCGCGAGTTACCGCGAATTCAAGAGCTACCTTCATGAACTTGCCATTGCGAACGCCACGTCGTTGGAGGGTATGCAAGCGAACACCCGGCCGGACTCGCGCCTGGTGTCCCGCGGCAGGAGCGCCCTGGAGCAAGATTTTCACTACCTGGAAGTTCTTCGCAACACTTTGGATATGGACCGGACTGTCGCTCTCGTCAAAAGAATCTACGCTGCCAGGCGCATTCTGCTGCTCGGAGGCGACATGGCCATCAGCTTAATTGAGTTTTTGGACTATAAACTTACCCTGCTAGGCCTG
>CATPBY010000237.1 GCA_955652845.1 uncultured Terriglobales bacterium
CGGCTAGCCGGCGAGCTACAAACTGCAGCCTTTCATCCATTACCGAACACTCCTTCCAAGGCATCGCTCCCTCCCCTCTAAGGGGAGAAAGTGTCACCTATGTGTCCGGTACAATGTGTTACCTATGTCTCAGGCCGCTCAATTTTTCATCGTGACCTCACAGGAACCGTACCAGCGCCCATCCGCAGGCCCGAGCCTGCTTCTTCAAAATTTCAGTTTTGCGAGACCGCGAATCTAGTACAGGCGACTCGAGCCGCCACTGTCGACGCCGCACGTACAGCTTATGGGATGGCAGGATCGCGTCGGTTCCATCGAACCAACCCTTGAACAAGTTTTTTGAAATCCAACAACGGTCTGTTTCGAGCCTGCCCTGCTAGACTGGCCGGTGCGGCGGTTACTAATCAATGCTGACGATTTCGGACTCACAACCGGCATAAACCGTGCCATCCTCGAAGCCCATACTAAGGGCGTCGTCACCTCCACCACCCTCATGGCCAACGGTCACGCATTCGCTGATGCGGTGCGTGCGTCGCATGCGTCTTCACGGTTGAGTGTTGGCTGCCATGTCGTGCTGGTCGATGGATTACCTCTGCTCTCGGCATCCCACGTCCCCACGCTCACCAACCCGCGAAATCCAGATCTCTTTCGTGACAATTTAAGCAGTTTCGTTCTTCGCTCTTCTCTCGGCTTGATCGCTCCGGAACAGATCGAGGCCGAAGCGACGGCGCAAATTCGCAAGCTTCAAACCGCCGGCATCGTGGTTTCGCACGTGGATTCGCACAAGCACACCCACCTTTTTCTCAATGTGCTGGAGCCGCTTTTGCGCGCTGCCAAAGCGTGCGGCGTGCGGGCCATCCGAAACCCGTTCGGTCCAATCGCTTTTGCTCTGGTGGCGAAACGCCCTCGCCTGTGGAAGCGTTACGCGGAAACAAAACTGCTCAACGGTTTAGCCGATAGATTCCGCAGGACCGCGAGTAAAGTGGGAGTGCTCACACCCGACGGCACTTTGGGAATCGTAGCCACCGGCGCTCTTGATCAGCAACTTTTTCGCTTCATGATCGAAAATCTCCCGGATGGGACCTGGGAATTTGTATGTCATCCCGGATACAACGATGCGGAGTTGCAAGGCGTCCGCACCCGGCTGCGAGGGTCGCGCGAACTGGAATTGCAGGTCCTTACTTCAACGGCGACTCGTGAACTACTGGCACACAATAAGATCGAGCTCATTTCCTACCGCGATCTTAGTGGCGTTACGTGATAGCATTCTCCGTTTTTGCCAGTTGGCCGACGCAGGACCTCCGTAACTGCGAATCGCCGACAAGGAGGATTTATCATGAGTCAATCGTTGCCTGAGGCTGAGGCGCCTCTGCTGCATGACTAATAAACCCGAACCTCGCGTCGATGTTGATCTCCTGGTGCGCGTCTGGGGGATGGGCACCGATGGACGTCCCTTTAATCAGAGTGCTCACGCCCATAACATCAGTGATCATGGCGCCAAACTTTCCGGCATCCAGCATCCCCTGGCAGCCGGGGACGTCATCGGTGTCCAATTGGGCGCAAACAAAGCCCGCTTCAGGGTAATTTGGGTGATCGATGCGGGACTCTTGCAGAATATTCAGGCGGGAGTGCAGATTGTTGAAGGCCAGCAGTGTCCGTGGCAGCACGAAATGTCCAGCAGCCAGTCCACATCGTCTTCTCGGGCCGAAGCCGCAACTGAGAACCAGCGCAAGTTTCCACGCCACAAGATTCCATTTCCTATTGAGATATCGGACGGGCAAGGCAGCAGGTCTCTGATGCGTACTCAGTCAACAGACATCAGCGGCCGGGGCTGTTATGTTGAGACCATGCTTCCACTTCCTCTGGGCAAAGAACTGACAATTACCTTCTGGCTGGAATCCGACAAAGTCACTACTCCGGCGGTGGTACGCGCCTGCGACGGCGGGGTGGGAATGGGAATTGAGTTCACCGGTCTCGACGAACAGACCCAGGAACGGCTGCAAAGCCTCCTCGAAAGCATGGACAGCGAAACCGCGACCAAGGAATCCAAAAAAAGCTCCTAGCCCAATTCTGCTGTTCCGTTGCTGGGAAAACCGCAAAATCTGAATCTCTCCTTCGCACCTGCCATCGAATGGGAGAGGCCAGGCAGGTTAAGGCGAGAGGGCGGAAGATGAAAATCGGGATTACCTGCTATCCGACCTACGGCGGCAGCGGAGTAGTGGCTACTGAGCTCGGGCTGGAGCTGGCGGAACGCGGCCACGAAATTCATTTCATCTCCTACGCGCAACCGATCCGTCTGACCGGGCCGCATCCCAACATTCACTATCACGAAGTCGAAGTTTCCCGCTATCCCCTGTTTGATTATCCTCCGTATGATCTCGCACTGGCTACGCGCATGGCCGAAGTCTCCGAACTTTACGATATTGATCTTTTGCATGTGCATTACGCCATTCCCCACTCCGTCAGCGCCTTGCTGGCAAGACAGATGCTCGCGGCCAAGCCGCGAGGACGCAGATTGCCCTTTGTGACCACCCTGCACGGTACTGATATTACCCTTGTAGGTCTCGACCGTTCCTACCTCCCAATTACCCGTTTCTCCATTGAGCAAAGCGACGGGGTGACCGCCATTTCCAAATACCTGCAGGAACGGACGCTGCGGGAGTTCGACATCAAGAACAATATTCAGGTGATTTACAACTTCGTGAATTGCGATGTCTATGTCCGCAACCAGAAGACCATGGAGAAACGGGAGGAATATGCTCCCAAGGGCGAGCGCATCCTGGTACATCTCTCGAACTTTCGTCCGGTCAAGCGCGTCACCGATACGATCGAGATTTTCGACCGCGTGCGAAAGGAGGTCCCCTGCAAACTGATGCTGATCGGTGACGGCCCTGACCGCTCCCGCGCCGAATGGCTGGCCGTGCAGAAGGGGATTCACAACGACGTACTCTTCCTGGGCAAACAGGATCAGGTGCAGGAAAAGCTGGCGCTCGCCGACATTATGCTGCATCCGAGCGAGTTGGAGTCCTTCGGCTTGGCGGCTCTGGAAGCCATGGCCTGCGAGGTGGTTCCCATTGCCACCCGCGTGGGGGGAATTCCAGAACTGATCGAACACGGAAAGAGCGGCTACCTGGCAGATGTCGGAGACGTCGAGACAATGGCGCGATATGCCCTGGAATTGTTGAGTGACGGGAAGGGTCTGCGGGAAATGGCAAAGGCCAGCCGGGCAGTCGCGCAATCTCGATTTTGTTCCAGCAAGATTATTCCGGAATACGAAGATTTCTACCGCCGGGTGCTGGAACGCTCTTCATAAAGCGCGGCAGGAATCGCGCCCTCGCTCTCCAGGATCGGCAGGCGAAGGCGGACCAGAGTTCCCTTCCCTTCGTGGCTGTCGATCGTCATCCGCGCCTTGTCCCCATAGAGCACCTTCAGCCGCTCGGCCACATTCGCCATTCCAATGCCGTTGCCGCCCAGGCCGCTCGGACGCTCCAGTAAATTCGCGGCGCCCATGCCGACGCCATCATCCTCGACTTCAATAATTACCTGCGAGTTCGTAAGCCGGCTGCGCAGATAAATGCTGCCACCTTCGATTTTCGAGGCCAACCCATGCTTTATCGAATTCTCCACCAGGGGTTGCAATAACATGCTGGGAATCATCGCATCCAGCGACGCGGCATCAAGTTCCTTCACTACCTGCAGCTTGTCGCGGCCGAAACGGACCACTTCAATGTCAAGATAATCATCGATGAATTCCAGTTCCTCACGCAGTGGGACAAACGCGTCGCTGCTCTGCAGCAGCCTGCGCAGAATGTTCGCCAGCTTGATGATCATCAGCCGGGCCGTGTCCGGGTCAAAGCGCACCAGTGATGAAACCGAATTAAGAGTATTAAAGAGAAAGTGTGGGTTGATTTGATTCTGCAAAGCCTCCATGCGCGCGTGCAGCAGCATGCGCTCCTGCTCTTCCAGTTTGATCTGGATGCGAACGCTGTTCCAGATCTTCAGCTCAGTACCGATGACCATGATCGAGGTCGCGTAAATCGCCGATTCCACCCACCAGTTGTCGCTCTCCAGACTGAACGTGGCTGAGGGCAGCAAGCGAAACATTTCGGTGTGTATAAGCCTCAGCCCCACGATGGTGACGAAGAACATGATCTGCCAATCGAACAACCGGGGGCGTGGCAGGTTACGGCGAATCCAGCGGTAGATGCTCAAATCAATAAATGGAGAAAACGACCAGATATCTTCCATGTCAGGCGCGAGGCTGCGCAGCTGTCCTGCAAGAAAACCGCACAGGACATTAAAGGGCAAAGTGGCCCATTCTCCGTGGAAAAGCGCTGGCAAGGCCACCAGAATCCCGCCCAGAACTCCAGTCAGACGGCCGGCGACGACCCCGAGCAGCATTGTCGTCTCAAACGAAAGATCGCCTGCAACGAAGCTCTTGGCGCTGAGTCTGATCCACACGCCCAGGGCCATTGGAATTCCAATCCACAAGACCAGGTAGATTTTCTGCCGCAGCGTGCGCTCTTCGCGGAACAGTAGAGACTTGAATTCAACCGATCGCCCCAGAATGCTGGCTGCGGACGCAGCCACGCCGAGCTTAACCAACAGGTTGATGAGGATGAGACGTGATTCCATCGTTATCCCGGCAATGCGATCTGCTCAGGGAAATGTAGCATGGCGGGTCGTTACTAACCCGATGAACTGTGGTTCGGAGCGAAGTCTGCCCGCGCGCAATGAGCCATTTAACGGAGCGGCGCAAGTCGAACGAGTTGCTGTACGGCGGCGGGCCAATGGACGACTTAAGTTCGAAGCCGTTCCGAGAGATCGCCCAGCGCCGCTTCGAGGCCCGCGATTTCCGATAGTCCGCCTTGAGCCATGTCTTTGGTGCCGCCCCCTCGTCCGCCGAATCGCCCAACAATTTCCTTCATCAGCGCTCCCATGTCGAATGGTTGTCCCAGCGATTGCGCGAAGACCAATCCGGTCTGGCCTGAAGTTGCGGCAAGAAGCGCAATCACGGCAGGACTCTGGCGGGTGAGTCTTTGCGCCAGCAACTTGATGAAAGCAATGTCGCGATCGTGAAATGTCTGCACCACGATCTTGCGGCCGTTGCTCTCCGCCGTTTCCGCCAGTATTTGGGTGGCCTGCAGTTCGGCCAGTTCCTCCAGAAGTTTTTCGCCAGCCTTTTTTGAGGCCCGCGATTCCTCCTGTAATTTACGTATCTGCTGCGGCACATCCCATATTTGAGCGGAGAACAAAGCGGCAGCTTCAGTCAGCGCCGTGTAATCGCGCCGCGCAGTGGAAACGGCTCGCCTCCCGCAGACAAATTCCACGCGCCAGCCCTGGCGTACCTTTTCGGTCTTGCGCAGGAGGATGCAGCCAATCTGCCCGGTTGCCCGAACATGGGTGCCTCCGCAAGCGGTAAGATCGAAATCTTCGATGTCAATCAGCCGCAACTGGTCTCTCTCCGTCGGCGGCACCTTGCGCAGTCCCAGTCCCCGCGCTTCCTCTTGCGATACGAACCGGACCTTTACCGGGCGATCCTCCGCAATAACGTCATTTGCCAGTGATTCGCCAGCCGCAACCTGGTGGCTTGCCAGGTTTTTCGTATCCAGATCAATCGAACAGTAATCCGCGCTCATATGAAACGAAAGTGTCGGCATTTCAAACAAACGCAAAAAAGCGGCTGAAAGCACGTGCTGGCCGGAATGCTGCTGCATGTGATCGCGACGGCGGCCGGAGTCAATAAGGCCGCGGAGGCGGCTGCCTTTTTGCGGCAGATTTGGGCTCTCAATGAAGTGCAGGATGTTGCCATCGTCGCGCTCTATGACTTCGACGACGCGCAATTTCTCACCTCCGTTGGCAGCAAACCATCCCGTGTCAAAAACCTGGCCGCCACTGGTGGGATAAAACGCGCTGCGATCGAGAATCACCGCCGGCCGCGAACCGGCCGCCGGGGCGGGAATTGCATCCAAGACCACGGCATCAAATTCGTACAGAAAGGAATCGTTATAGTAGAGGTGGTCGGTCATGGTATTCGAAGAGAAAGATGAAAGCTTAGTGCTGAATGCTAGTACGGCCCGATGATCCCGCCAATCTGCCGTGAAGCGGGTGTTTGCGCCTGTTTACCGGTCGTTTGCCCTTCAATCACGTCCAGATACTTCAGGCCCGACCCGGTGTTGAAGAGCACCACCGAATCGTCTACCCCAAAGAAATCACGCGCGCGCAGCTTGCGATAAGCGGCCAGCGCAGCTGCTCCTTCGGGGGCCGCGAAAACTCCCTCCACCCGAGCCCAGTGCCGGAGTGCCTCCATCATCTCTTCGTCAGTGACTGCCAGCGCGACACCTTTGCTTTTCTTCAGAATTTCGAGGATGAGGTAGTCACCGTAAGGCTTCGGCACACGTAATCCGGCGGCTAGAGTCGCCACGTTAGGCCAGAACTCCACCGTCGGCTTGCCTTCATCCCATGCTTTAACGATGGGGGCGCAACCCGATGCTTGTACGGCTACCATCTTCGGCCGCTCTGGACCAATCCACCCCAGCTTCTCCATCTCATCGAAAGCCTTCCACATGCCGATCAATCCAACTCCGCCGCCAGCGGGGTAAATGATGCCGCGTGGCAGCTGCCACTCGAACTGTTCCGCCACTTCGTAACCCATCGTCTTTTTGCCTTCCAGGCGGAATGGTTCTTTGAGCGTGGATACATCGGCCCAGCCCTCCCTTTCCTTGCGCTCGGCCACGATGCGCGCACAGTCGCTGATCAGCCCATCAACCAGCGTGACATGGGCGCCGTAGATTTCGCATTCGACCCGGTTCGCCAGGGGCACATCTTTGGGCATGAAGATGTGCGCTTCCAACCCAGCCGCAGCCGCATAAGCTGCCAGTGCCCCGGCCGCGTTTCCAGCGGAAGGAATGGCCAGCTTTTTCACGCCGTATGCTTTGTTCATGGTCACAGCTACCGACAGACCCCGAGCCTTGAAAGACCCAGTGGGATTCAGGCCCTCATCTTTTATGTAAACGTTGGGAAATTCGCGGCTGGGCAACATCGGAGTAAAGCCTTCGCCCAGCGTCACCGGGTCGGCTTCCGGCAGGAGCGCGGCGTAACGCCACATAGAACCAGTACGTCCGGTTACCGATTCAGGGGTAAAGTTTTTCTTTAGGGTGGGCAAATCGTAGCGAACGTAAAGCACCCCGCCATCATCAGGGCAGACTGTCTGCGGGTTCTCGGCGCTGATGTTTGCACCACATTTGGTGCATTCAAAGTGGGATATGGGTGCCACTCAGCAAAGTTTAGCACTAGCTTTGGCGTGAGCCTTCCAGTGACTTCCGTCTTCTTTGCGTCCTTCGCGGAATTCTTTGCGGCCTATGCGGCAAAAGCCTTCGGACCGCGCAGCTCGCAAAGAACTACCGCGCCGAGGACGCCAAGGCACGAAAAACTTGGAGAACCAGCCCTGGTTGCCGTGAATTCATGCGAATCCTATTTCGCTGGTATGAGATCGAACTTCCCTGACCCTTCTTCATAAAAGAGCGCGCCTTCCGTCTTGTCACCGCCGCTCCAATGTTTGTGGCCACCGGGAACCCGGAGGAATTCTCCCGGCCCCACGCGCTTTTCGCCAGCCTCATCTTTATATAAATAAGCGCCTTTGATGCCGACGATCCAAACATCGTTGGTGTGAATATGCATGCCTGCGTCATAACCCGGGTCAAATTTCGTGAATGTTCCATGAGCGCCTTTGTCGGGATCACCCCAAAGAATCGCCATCGATGCCCCGGTCGGAGTCGGTTTGAAGGTTGCTGTATCTGCAGATGCATAGTTGACGTTCTTCAAGGCACTTCCAGCCGAGGCTTTCTGCGCCTGCACAGCCCCCGTCGCCACCACAAAGATCAAAGTAATTACCGCCAGCACCATCAGAGATTTCTTCACTTCGTTTTCCTCCGTATATTCTTCAGCGAAATTTCCAATTTATATGCGAAACCGGCAACCCTTATACACCACCATGCTTGGATTGCGAGAAACAATTCAAGTCCTCACTGGATAAGTGCTTACTCAATATTGAGGTAAGCGAATCAACAATGCGCGCGCCTTTCTGAACCAGGGGCGCTCGCGCCTCCGCAAATATCCCGGCATAGTAGGTTTTTTCGCCAGAATATTTTGTGCCCAACTCCGTGCTTCCGCATTTCGCCCCTGGGACGCTAGAAAGCATGCATAGTTGTAGTAAGTCTCCGACGAGGTCGAGATCTTCGTGGCTTCCTTGAACAATGCCTCGGCTTTATCAGGAAGGCCGGTGTTCGCATATACATGGGCCAGTAAACCGCAGGCGCGATGAAAATCATAGGTCGGATCCTGCGCGACTACCCGCTCCAGATCAGGCGAGGCCGCCGCGAAATCTTCCATTTGGACTTCCGTGATGCCCCGGCGGTAAAAAGGATCGAGAGAGTCGGTGCCGGACGAAATAGCTTTGTCATAAGATTGGCGCGCCCGA
>CATPBY010000238.1 GCA_955652845.1 uncultured Terriglobales bacterium
GAACCAGATTGCCAAAGCGATTTCGGCCATACTCGGCCAAGTAGATGCCCGCGCCGATCCCGATGGGCACGCCCAGGAGACTGGCAATCGCCAGAATCAAAGCCGACCCCGCGATAGCATTGGCCATTCCACCGCCGGCTTCCCCAACTGGCTTTGGAGTTTGGGTGAGAAAGGCCCAGTTGATGGACCCGATGCCTTTGTACACCAGATATCCGAAGATCGCCCCCAGCGGCAGTAGTACTAGAAGCACCGCTCCCGCCGCCAACCCGGTTACCAGATGATTCACTCCCCGGCGCCAAACGCTTACCGGAGCGGCGGCAAAATCGGTGGTGGCGGGGGTGAGAGTGTCACGCATTTGCCCTCGCAGGAGTTCCGCGAGTTACCGTCCAAACCAGAAATTGCGCCAAAATATTCACAATAATCGTCACGATGAACAGCGCCAGGCCCACTTCGACCAGGGCGCTCAGATAGACATCGCCGGTGGCTTCGGTGAACTCGTTAGCGATCACACTCGCCATAGTGTAACCGGGAGCAAAAAGAGACTTCGCAATCTCGGGACGGTTGCCGATAACCATGGTGACCGCCATGGTTTCACCCAGGGCGCGGCCCAGTCCGAGAATGATTCCTCCCAGGATACCGGCGCGAGCGTTTCGCAGAACTCCAGTACGAATCATCTCCCATCGGGTTGCACCCAATGCCAGCACAGCCTCTCTCTGATGATTGGGAACCGCAGTCATCACTTCGCGGGTAATCGAGGAAATGATGGGGATAATCATGATCGCCAGGATGATTCCGGCCGCCAGCATTCCAACTCCAAAAGGAGTGCCTTCAAACATTCCGCTCCAGCCCAGATAGCGGGCGAGCCATGGTTCCACATAGCGCTGCAGCAATGGCACTAACACGAAAATTGCCCATAAGCCGTAAATGACGCTGGGAATCGCAGCCAATAATTCGGTGGTAAACGCCAGTGGACCGCGCAGCCATGGCGGGGACATTTCTGTAACAAATATGGCGACTCCCACCGCTAAAGGCACGGCAATAATGAGAGCCAGTATCGAAGAGACGACGGTGCCGTAAATAAACGGCAGCGCTCCAAACTGATCGTTGACCGGGTCCCATTGGCTGCGAAAGAAAAATCTCCATCCGGAAGCGTGCCAGGAAAGGCTCGACTTGGTTATCAGTTCAAAGACGATCAGGCCTACAAGCCCAAGGACGCACAACCCGCAGGCCAGCATAGCGAAGGAAAAAACCCCATCGGCGAGATGGCTGTCTCCAGCCTTAATCAATGGGTTGGGAAGTGCTCTGGCCTGAACTACAAGTTCTGGCTTATCAGGAGTTTGTGGTCCAGTCAGACGAGGCGCTCCTATAGCTCGATTGACCATCCGTGGGAACGCTAGCAGAATCGTGTTACAGGAGTGTTAAAATGACCGGTCCTTACGGCAGTGGGGAGCTGCCGCAGGAACTGAATTTCATCTTCCCCTGGCAATTCCGGGAGTTGCAATTCCGCAGATCCGGTTGTATTTTGCTGTGCCTGTAGTTTGACCTATGCCCCTGAAAAAAGATCCCAGCCGTGCCACATTTCGGAAGTTGAGCCGTCAGTTGAATAAGCTGGCGAAAAAGCCTGCACCCGAAAATGTGCACAAATTCCGAACCTACAGCCGCCGGATAGAAGCGCTGCTGGACGAACTGGTCCCGAAGTTCACTCGTAACGACAAAAAGTTGCTGAAGCAACTGGCGCGCCTGCGCAAGAAGGCAGGAAGAATACGCGATCTTGACGTACAAATTGGCGCTTTGCGAAGCTTGAAAATTCCGCAGGAGGCGAGCCGCAAGTCACAACTGTTGCGGACCCTCTCCGAGGAGCGCGCTCACAGAGAGAAGAAGTTACCGCAGAATTTTAACGACAAGACAGTCACCCAGTTGCGGAAACGTTTGACCCGGGCAGCCAGCGAACTAACGGTTCCAGGGAGCGAAGACCTGTTGCGGATAGGCATGCGAGGTGTCCTCGAATTGGGGCGAGAACGCGCTCCGCTGACAGAGAAAACCCTGCATCAATACAGGATCGCCGGTAAGCGGGCACGCTACATCGCGGAATTAGCCGGCGCTGATCCCAAGGCTGCGCAGGTGGTAACCCAGCTTAAGCGTATGCAGGATGTGATCGGTGACTGGCATGACTGGCTAAAACTCACCCAGCGAGCCGAAGAACTTTTCGGAGGAGTCCGAGAGTCATCCCTGGTAGCAGCGCTGCAGAATGTAACCCGCGCCAAGTTCCGCGAGGCGGTTGCAGCCCTGGCCGAAACCCGTATGGCATTGTCGGAGAAGGGGATGGTCGCTGTGCCTGTACGGCCCGCGCGGAGGCCGCAGGCTCAGGCGGAACGCGCAACCGCAGCCGTCGCATGAAATCCCCGAACTGCTGGTTACAAGCTGAATAATTTCCACTCCTCGCACCCACATACCCCGCCGGTCTCACCGGGGTTTCGCTATCGCATCTACGTCCTTATCGCCTTTGCCTTTGGAAAATAGAGGGCTATCAATGGTGCCGCCGATTCGGAATGGAAACTGCAACTTTCCATCTTTCAACTTAGCTCCTGACATCCTGGCAATGGTATTGGTGAAGAAGCTCTCCTTGGTTGTAATTTCCGCTAGCCCGCGATAGTTCAACTCGTCAGATCCTGACACGCTGACGCTGCCCGAACCATCCACATCGACGCCGTAACCGTCAATGTCTATGACTTTGCTCGAAATCCGCTGATTGGCTAGTTCCAGGTCGCTGGTGATCAAGTTGAATGAGGACGGGTCATTCTTGGCCGGACCAAGATCGTTGAAGTGTGCCAGCTTCATCAAATTGGCGTTGAGCTTTAAGCTCGGCACTTGCCCGTTCCGCACCCGCAGGTGACCGGCCCCGTGGATTCCTGCCAGCGGGCGAAGCGAATGCGCTATATCTCCCCCAAATTTTACCTCGCCATCCATCTTCCCTGTCATTTTCCCTCCACCATTTGGAAAGGCCGCCAGAAGCTGTGCCAGATTAATTCCGCTTATTCGCGCATTGCTCTTAAAGCTGGCGTTTCTCTGCGACAGATCAAAGGAAAGGCCCCCCACCGCGCTTCCGCTATACAATTCCGCTTTGACGTTCGTAAAGAAAATTTTCCGCGATTCCAGGCGCAGTTTGGAATCCAGATTTCTCACCTCGACAGCGCCAAAGCGCAGAAACCCCGCGTTAAGACTGCCCTGGCCATCCATCGAAGCCGACGAAGGATTGATAATGCCGAACAGATTCACCTGCTCCATTTCGCACGAAATCTCGCGGGCTTCAAAGAAAATCGGGCCCGCGGCGTCGGAGGGTAATAGATTCGACGCTATCAGCGTTCCGCGCTTGATTTTCACCCGCGAAATGGGGCGGGAAGGAATCCCATCGGCCGAAGCCTTTAATTGTGGATTCTCGAAGTTCCAAGGGCCGTCGGGGTCCGAAGTCAGATTTACCACCGGCTCCTCAAGCAAAAGGGAGTTAATGACCACCTGACGATGCAGAAGCGCTGCAAAATTAAGTTCTGCATCGATCCGCGATACCACGACAACAAAACCGGGCGGAAATATCGGAGGGTTCTTCACCCCGAAATGATCAATGTTAATAGTGACTGGAAAAAAGGTGAGC
>CATPBY010000239.1 GCA_955652845.1 uncultured Terriglobales bacterium
CTCTCGGCGGATATTCACTTCTTCGCCTGCTCCGCGAACCTCTGGCGAGAAGCCTGCGAGCGCTTTGGGCCGCTGGCCAGCTCGGAGGGCTGGCCCTCTTCATCTTTCTTTACCAGACTCACATCGCTCCCGTCAGCAGCAGGGAATTCGCCCAGCAGAGCATGCAGGCCTTGCTCTCCAACTCCTACTTCCATTGGGGGAAGAGCGAAGATCATCTGCTTTTGTTCATCTTTGCAAGAAGCTTCGGCGTCTTTCAGTATGTCTTTGGGCACCTCGCAGTCGGCGATGTGGCCGGCCTGATGTTTTTGGCAGGAGTAGCGACTCTTTTAACGCGGAAGTACCAGGCTGATCCGGCCCCGCCCAACCCACGCGCGCTGGGAATTCTACTTTTACTGCCCTTCGCGTTTAATTGCGCCACAGCCCTTCTCGATCTCTATCCTTACGGCGGCACCCGGCACTCAGCTATTCTTGCACCCTTCGCCATCGCCGGAGTCAGCGTAGCACTGGCTCAACTCACAAAACAGCGAATTGCCCGAGGAGTGGCGTCTGCGCTGGTAATTGTGGCGACGTGTCATTTGTTCGGCGCGCCGCATCGGCCCTACATCGTCCGAAAGGATCAGAGCGCCGCGAACATGGCCGCCGCCATGGATTTCATCCACCACCAGGTTTCACCGGCTGACCGCATCTTCGTTGACTTTCAGGCCAGCTACTTCCTTCGCTATTATCTCTGCCGTGAGAGGACCGCCCCGGTGGATGCCATCATGGATGGTTTCCAGGCATTTCAATGCGGCGGATATCGCGTTATCTCGACCGACTACCGGACCAACATATTCAATGCCGAAAGCTTCCTGAACCAGTGGCACGATATGCTTAGAGCAACCAGGCTGAAGCGGGAAGACGCGGTGTGGGTCTTTCAGGCAGGATGGGACGTTCGTCTGGGGGAACAACTCGCGGACAAATACCCTGAATTTCGCGATCTCACTGTGCAACGCTATGGCCGCAACATCGCCATATTCAAGCTTACCGTTGGCCAGCCCATGCCGGTTGACGCCTCTTCAAAATAATCTCTGCAATAGTGATGCTACGCCCTAACATCAACTCAGAATCGGCAACGCGCGTATCCGCTTTTTCGTCGCACGATACATGGCATTGCAAAGGGCTGGCGCCAGCGGCGGCACCGGTGGCTCGCCTGCCCCGGTGGGCGGCTCTGAGCTGGGTACGAAATAGGCCTCAACAACCGGCGCTTCATTCATGCGGATGGGCGCATAGTCATCAAAGTTACCCTGCACAACTCGTCCTTTATCGATCGTAATCTGCGCCCGCAGAGCGTTGGCCAGTGCATAAATCACTCCACCCTGAATCTGTTGTTCTAAAATGTTGGGATTGATAACTTGTCCACAATCGATTGCCCCGACGACGCGGCGCACTCTGGGCTTGTCATTTTCCATTGAGATCTCAACCACCTCGGCCATATAACTGCCGAAACAACCGAAGCAAGCAATGCCGCGATATTGCCCGTCAGGCATCTGCTTTCCCCACCCAGCCTTTTCCGCGGCCATCTGCAGAACGCCGCGCATGCGGGCCGTGTGCCAGGTCGTGGAAAAAAATTGGATATCCTCATCTTTCCCCAGCATATGCAGCCTGTACTCCAGAGGATCCTTGCCGGCGATTTCCGCCAGTTCATCGATAAAACACTCGCTGGCAAATCCCATCTGCAGCGCATAGACCGAGCGCATGAAAGCCAAAGGCACGGGTGTCTCGGTCATCACATACTCGAGCGAGACGTTCGGAAGTGAGTAAATGAGAGCGCCTTCATCGGGCAGGTCTGCGTCAACTCCATTTACCGCAGCGACACCCTTCTGTCCATTAATCGATGGGGCAATCATGCGATGCGAGAAAGCGGCTGGCCAGCCCTTGCCATCCAGAACGGCGCTGAGTTGATGAAAGCTCGCCGGACGGTAAGTTGAGAACCGCATATCGTCTTCCCTGGTCCAGAGCACCTGCACCGGGGCATTGATAGCCTTCGAAACCAGCGCGGCCTCGACCGCGTAGTCATGTTCGAGACGCCGCCCGAAACCTCCGCCGATCAAGGTAACGTTGACCTTCACCTGGTCAGGATCGAGACCGACCGCTTGCGCTACCGCGTCCCGGCAATCCTGCGGCACTTGCGTGGGAGCCCAGATTTCGCACTCTGTGCTCCGGAAATGCGCCGTGCAATTTCCTGGTTCCATCGCTGCATGAGCCATGAAAGGAAGCTGGTACGTGCTCTGAATCCGGCGCCCCGAGACTCTGGAGACATCGCCTTTCGTATACATGGGCACGCTCTTGCCGGACGCAGAATTCCTCAGCGAATCCAAAATTGAAGCGGAAGTCAGCGTGGCATTCGCTCCATCGTCCCAATTGGCATTGAGCACACGCCTTCCCTCCATTGCATTCCACGCAGTGTCGGCGACAACGACGACCGCTGAATCGCTGATCTTTCCCACATAGCTCACGCCCGGTTGTTTTCTGGGTTCCTTGTCATCGAACCCAGTTATCTTCCCTCCGATCACCGGGCTTCGCGCCAGCAGCGCATATTTCATTCCCGCCAAGCGGAAATCGATTCCAAACTGGGCTGTGCCGTTCACTTTGGAGGAGATGTCGAGCCGGGGAAGCGCTGTGCCGACAATCTTGTAATCTTTTGGCTGTTTGAGCACCGGCGTAGTGGGAACCGTCAGCGTCGCTGCTTTACTCGCCAACTGTCCATAGGTAAGTCGACGGTTCGAGGGCAGGTGTGCCACCGTGCTGTTCTCGGCCCGGCAAGCCGAGCGTGGCACGCCCCACTCCAGGGCTGCTGCGGCGATCAGCATCTCACGCGCTGCGGCGCCGGCTTTGCGCATCGGGTCCCAGGCGGTGCGCACACTGGCGCTTCCGCCGGTCGTCTGATCTCCGTACAACGTGCTGGCGCCCGCTTGTTCTATGCTGATCTGCTTCCAATCCGCTTCCAGTTCTTCGGCAAGGATCATAGGCAGCGACGTTCGTACTCCCTGGCCCATTTCCGAGCGTGCCACTACCACCGTGATTTTTCCTTCCGGACTGATTTTCAGGTAAGCATTGGGGGTGAATGTCCCATCGTTGCCCGTCGGCCCACGATGCGGCAGATAGAAGCCAATTACCAGTCCGGCGCCGGCGGCCACGCCTGTCGCAATAAATTCACGGCGGGAGAGCGGGCTCATCGTCCACCTCCCGCGCCAGCAGCGCGATGGATAGCCCGTCTTATGCGGTCATAGGTTCCGCAGCGGCAGATATTCCCTGACATGGCTTGCGTGATCTGCTCGTCAGTGGGCTGCGCGTTTTTCGCCAGCAGCGCTGCCGCCGCCATGATCTGCCCGACCTGGCAATATCCGCACTGCGGAACTTGCTCGGCAATCCAGGCCTGTTGTACCGCGTGCAGCCCATTCTGCGATAAGCCCTCGATGGTGATGATGTTTTTACCCGCAACCTGCGAAACCGGGGTGGAGCAGGAACGAACTATTGCTCCATCCGCATGAACCGTACAAGCGCCGCAGAGTCCCGCGCCGCATCCGTACTTGGTGCCCGTCAGTTGCAGAGTGTCGCGCAGAACCCACAGCAGCGGCGTCTCCGGCGAAACCTTTGCTTTGCGCTCGCTGCCATTAACCCGCAGAGTGATCTCCGGCATATTTGGCCCCGATTGGTTTTATTTGGCAAACATGGTACTGGAAAGCCGCCCAAAGTAAAGCGGGAAGGGAAAAGTCGGGATGATGGCTGGCATTATTTTCATGACATCTATCACTTCCCTTCGTCCGGTGAAAAGGCCTGCGCCAACAATGCTAGACTTGCGTTGCTATGCTTCCGGGTTTCGCCACTTCACAAGGCACTGCTCGCTATGTCAATCGCTTTCCCGATCTGCGCGAGGCGCAACACTTTCGTCAGCCACTGCATGTGCCAGGTGTCGAGCAACTCCGGCTGTCGTCCATCGGATTGGGAACCTATCTCGGCGAAGCCGACGACGCCACCGACCACAGCTATATTGAAGCCATCGCCACAGCGCTGCGTCGCGGGATCAATGTGCTCGACACCGCCATCAATTACCGAAACCAGCAGTCAGAGCGCAACGTCGGGGCCGCGCTGCAGCAATCGATCAATTCTGGAGAGGTAGATCGCGACGAAATCGTGGTTTGCACCAAGGCGGGGTATCTTTCCTTCGATGGCAATGTCCCTGCCGATCCGCGCGCTTATTTTGTCAGCGAGTACATTGATTCGGGCATCATCGACCCTCGGCAACTCGCTGGTGGTATGCACTGCATGGCTCCCGCTTATCTGAAAAATCAAATCGAACGCTCACGCAGCAATCTGGGTCTGGAAACGATTGATGTCTTTTACATCCACAATCCTGAAACGCAATTGGCCGGGATTTCCCGCGAAGTCTTTCACCAGCGGTTGAAAGAAGCTTTCGGCGTGCTCGAGGATCAAGTCAAGTCTGGCAACATCCGCTTCTATGGTGTAGCCACGTGGAGCGCGTTCCGAGTTCCGGAAAATGCGCCTGATTACATCAGTCTCACGTACATTGAACAACTTGCCCGCAGCGTCGGCGGCGCTGATCACCACCTCCGCTTCATCCAGCTTCCATTCAGTCTGGCGACTCCCGAAGCCTATGGGCTTAACAATCAGCGAATCGGGGAGGAAAAGAGATCAGTGCTCTCCACAGCTGGCAGTTTAGGGATAGCCGTTGCCGGGAGCGCGACCCTTTCGCAGGCGCGGCTTACTCGCGATCTGCCGAATTTCGTCAGTGGAATTCTGGGAATGAAAAACTCTGCGGGAAATGCCATTCAATTCGCCCGTTCGACGGCCGGGCTGACCACATCACTGATCGGAATGGGAAGAAAAGAACATGTGATCGCAAACCTCGAGCCCGCCCGGTTTCCGCCTACGCCGGCCGAAGAGTGGAACAAACTTTTTATGGAACAGGTGGGGAGTTAATCCCCGCTACTTCAATTCCTGCAGTTTGGCTGACGCGAGCTGCGCCGCTTCGCTGGCCGGATTCTCTTTCTGAATCTGCTCATAGATCCGCTTCGCCTCAAGCGGTTGTTTACCAGACTGATAGGTTTCCGCCAGTTCCACTTGCGCCGCAACCTTGCCCACGGTGCGGGTGGGTCTTTGAATCAACTTGAGGTAGATATCAATGGCCTGCTTGTTCCGATCAGTGTTGCGATACACCGCGGCCAGCGCAAATTTTGCCAGCGCCGATAAATCGTCATTATGAGTGGAAGCTACCGCTCCCAACTCACGCTCCGCAGCGGCATTGTCGCCCATTTGCGAAGCGGTCAGACCAAGAAAATAACGCGCGATCTCGCCCGAATGAGTGTGGGGATACTTGTCGACAATGACCTGGAATTGCTTGCGAGCCTCGGTGGCACGCTCCGTCAGCGACCCGAAGCTTGGATTCTCCGGCTGCGCAGGCATGCCGGCGGGGCGCAACGGGGTGTCCAGAGTTCGAACTGCGTGACTTACTTCGATGCTGGCTTTTTCATCCTGCTGAGAGAGGTAGTACCAGCCGCCCACAACCACCACGGCTACGATCAAAGCCACGATTGTGGCGAGTATCAACTTATTCTTGTGTTCGACCGACCAGTGGACTGTCTTCTCGGCCGCGTCGATTGTGGCCCCTCGAAATCGGTCCTGCTTGAGTTGATGGCGGGTTTCTGCGCGCACGAACTTCCCTTCTAATAACTTTTCGGTATGAGCCTCAGTCTAACAGGCAAAAATTGACAGCGTCAAAAGATATGGACGCTGTGCAGTTTGCACCCAACAGTCCAGATCGACCACAAAAGTGCGTTCCTTCGTGAACGTTCGTGATTAGCGTTTTTTCAACTACCGAAGCCGATGGGCCTATTCGTAAGCCAGCGCATCGATAGGGTCTTTCTGCGCTGCCTTGAAAGCAGGATAGAGCGCCCCCAGAATTGCGCCCACGATGGCGATAATGGTCGCCCGAAGAATCCAGCCGCCAGTGACTACGACCGGCAACGTCGGCAGCCGCTGGTGAATACCGCTTCGCGCCACCAGGCTGAACAGAACTCCCACGACGATGCCGGCGAAAGCCAGCAGCACCGTCTCCCGCAGAATCACGTTGACGATGTAAAACTTCGAAGCGCCCATCGATTTCAATATTCCAATTTCCCGGGTGCGCTCCATCACTGCGGTGTACATGGCCTGGAAAATCACGATGAAGCCGATCGTCACTGAAATTCCGATTACCACGTTGATGAAGGTCCGCAAGCCCGGATACGTGCTCGGCGTCATCATGGACAGGTATTCCCGCATGGAACGCACGACGTAGGTGCTCATGCCCGGCACATTCTTGATCTCATTCACAACCGCGTCAGCATTGTTGGGATCGTCAAGCTTGAGATAGAACGCTGAAGCTTTTCCTTGCGCTCCTACCAGCTCCTGGAGCGTGGTGATAGGGAGGAATTTGCGGGCGCCCTTTCCGTGGGCCACGATGCCCGCAACTTTGAAGTTCTGGTTGAGAATTTCGAGAGTATCTCCGACCCTTACGTGCTTTGATTGGGCGAAATAGTCGTCCACCAGCGCGTCATAGGATCCCTGAAAGCGCCCCCCATGCAGGTAGGTAAATGGCCCGCCCAAGGCCTCATAACTCCGAAGATCAATGCCGTAGATAGCCTCCAGCGTTCCTGAAGTCGAGACCTGCATCAACACCGGCGAGACGGTAACCACGTGGGGAAGCTTACCAAGAATGTCCGCCACTTTGATGGGCGCGGGAGCGCCCGTGATCGAAACAATGGCTGAAGATCCCGGAGGAAGAACGATGGCATCCGCGCCGATGCCCGCCTGGCGTTGCCGGGAATCACTGAGCATACCGAGCGACAGCCCGACGATCAGCAGGATCAGGGTGACTTCCAGCGCGATGGCGACAATACTGATCAGCGACCGGATTGGTCGATGCACCAGGTTGGCGACAATCATTTTGTTCATCATTGGATTGGCAATTAAGGCTTCAGAAAGGCCTCAAGCGATGGTGCGCTACCTCTTTTTTCCGCCCGCCTGCCCCGGAGATGCCGCGCTTTCCGGTTGATCCAAATGCACTACCTGCGCCCCGGGTGGTTGTTCCAGCGCAAACCTGTCATCCGGCAAGGGCTCATTCAGCTGCAGCTTCACCATGGTCAGCGTAATGTCGTACTCCTCCTGCGGAAACCAGATTGCGATCTGCGAGGGAAAATCCACTCCATCATAATCTTTGTAGTCCTCATACCGCGTATCGGTGACCAGGTCCCCATTCTGATCATAGGCGAACTGGCGATGAGGCAGCAGATCGGTGCGGCCAAAAATAATCTTGCGTTCCAAATACCATCCCCGGTCACCTTTACGGATGATTTCCAGTTCGTAGTCGGCCTGTTCCACCTGACGTTTTTTGGCGTCAGTCACGGTCTCAAAGCTATTCTCCATGACCGCGATTTCGTCCTGGGAATCGACCTCCCGCATCAGCAACGCGTCATAAATATGCTGCGGCCGCAGGTTCTCCATTGGCTGGCCGGTGGTGTGGGTCACAATGTCATTGCGTCCAATAATGAAACGGTTCTTGGGCGGGATCCAAAGTTTGAAATAGATTCCGTCACTCACCATATCGAAGGCCTGATTGCGCACGATAGGGAGCAATCCAATCATGCGAAGCATCGCCGGCCTGCGCGCCAGTACGTATCCGCGAATCTCCTGGTAATCGGTAACCCTGCCTTTTTTGATTCCTCCAACCGAAGCGTCAATGTCCACCGTGGCCTGCATGGAATGGATCTTGGCCGCCTGCTTATTGATAAATTCAATGAGTTCCGCCTGGGTCGAGGACTTTAGCGGCGCCGTGCTCACCTGGCGCTCCACTTTTCGAGAACGGAACAAACACCCCGCCAATGGAATAACAAGCGCAAGCACGGCCAGGGCCCGGTAACGGCGGAGTTCTTTCATCCAGATATCAACTTAGTATACAGGGGAGAATTCCTGGAAGGACATGCCGACGAGAGCGTTTGGTGGTTGAAAGCTGCAGGTATAGCTTTGTTAAGCCAGCATTACCGCGTTTTGCGTAGTAGCCATATCGATGGCTGGAGGCTTTGTTACCTTCCCTGCGTGACGCGCCGCAGAACCGCGACATTGCGATTGTGTTCTTCCAGACTGTGGGCAAAATTGTGATGCCCGTTGCCGTCGCTTACAAAGTAGGAATAGCTGGTCGTCGCTGGATGCAGCGCTGCCTCCAGTGACGACCTGCCGGGATTGCCTATCGGACCCGGCGGGAGTCCTGAATGGAGGTAGGTGTTGTAAGTGGAATGAAACTGTAAATCTTCGTGGTGCAGCGCCCCACCGTATGCTCCCTGAAGCAGCTCTCCGTAGATCACGCTGGGATCCGCCTGCAATGCGATATTGTTGGCCAGCCGGTTATAGTAGACGCTTGCTACCAGAGGACGCTCGTCAGGTATAGCCGTCTCCTTCTCGATGATCGAGGCCATGGTGACGGTTTTCTGCGCATCGGAACTTAAACCGATTTCACGCGCTACCTGGCGGAATTGTTTCACCATGGCTGCTGCCATCTCTTCCATGTTCTGCGTCCGGGTGAATTCATAAGTATTCGGAAAGAGATAGCCTTCCAGCGTCTTCGCCTCGGGAGCGATGTCGGCGATTAAAGCAGTATCCGAGGTTGCCACCTGCAGAAACTCCTGGCTCGTTCCCAGTCCGGCGTCCTGGATCGCCTTGGCGACGTCGAACATGGTAAATCCCTCCGGAATCACCACGGTGTGGACATAAATGTCGCCGCGTGCCAGTCGATCATGGACATCAAGCGCGTTGGCCCTCTTCTCGAAGAGGTACTCGCCGGCTTTCAGCGACCGTTTACGGTGGAGATAGTGCCAGAGAATAAAAGCATTGGCGTTGCGAATTACTCCGGAAGACTTCAATTCGGCCGCGATCCGCCGGGTGGAATATCCCGGACGCAGGAGGACAAACTTCTGCCCTCCGGGCGTAATCGGCGACCAAATCGCCCACGCCAGCCAGCCGCCGATCCCTAGTACGGCGAGCAGCAGAAGTAAGAAGAACGTGCGCAAGTTCGAATAGTTTAGATGACGGAACCTTTGCCCGTCGCTAGCCATTAGTCCTTGAACTTCGGGTAGGACTGGCAGCCCGATGATGCACTCAGCGGTCTAAATCCGCTGCCCTGGTGTCCATCCAGCTTTGTAGAATCAGCACTGCTGCCATCTGATCCACGACCTCGCCACGACGCTTGATTGACATTTCAGACTCCCGCAACAGGCGATTGGCCTGGGCCGAGCTCAGACGTTCATCCCACAGGTGCACTGGTAGCCTGAAGCGTCGCCGTAGTTCTTCGGCGAACAGTCGCATCTTCTCCGCCTGAATTCCCTCCGCCCCGCTCATGCGCAGCGGATATCCCACCACGATCTCAGCCACGCCATATTCCTGGATTAGCTTTTCCAGTTGCCCAAAGTCAATACGTTTGTTCTGCCGGCGAATGGTTTTGAGCCCCTGCGCCGTAATGCCAAGCGGATCCGAGACCGCTAGCCCAATAGTCTTCGATCCGACGTCGAGGCCGAGAATTCGCAGATACCGCTCTGCTTTACTGGACTCAGTGGAATCTGCAGGCACGTCACGAATTATATGTCTGCTGGAGAAATCAGGAATTGGGCTACGATATATCATGGCCATCGACGAGGCCCAGCAACTGCCAACTTCGCCAGCCGACGCGACTGTCTCTTCTTCCAAAGTCCAAAAGCCCCACTGGGCCCTTACCGCTGTCGGAGTGGCGACCATTCTAGGTATTTGTTACTGGGGAGAACTTGTCCTGGCGGTGATATTGGTGGCAACGCTGCTTGCCTTCATTCTGGCGCCTGTGATGGATTTGCTGATTCGGCTGCGGCTTCCCCGGGGCTTAGCCGCCGCCATCGTTGTGCTTGCGGTAGTCGCCCTGGTGGCTGGCGTCGCTTACTACTCGTCCAACCAGGCGATCACGTTTGTGCAGGAGTTGTCTAAATATACGAGCAAGGCGCGAGATGTCATCGAGCGCTTTCGCAATAAAGTGGAAACACTGGACAGTTTGAATCCAGGCAAACCCGGCAACCAATCCGGCACCGTACGGGCTGGCACTAACTGGACTGAGATTTTGACCCGGGGCTTCGGATCCTTCAGTGAAGCGCTCCTGGCAGCATCGTTTGTGCCATTCCTTGTCTACTTTATGCTGACCTGGCAACACCACGTGCGTTCGGCGACGGTGATGTTATTTCCCATGCAGAACCGGAACACGGCATATGTGACTCTGGGTCTGATTTCCGCGATGATTCGCAGTTTTATGGTGGGCAATTTGTTAATTGGCTTGTTTATGGCCGTTGTCAGCACCGCCATGTTTGGCATTCTCCACTTTCCTTTTTTCTATTTCGTCGGCGTCATCAGTGGTTTTTTGAGTCTCGTGCCCTACCTGGGAGTTTTGCTGGCGATCGCGGCGCCGCTTTTTGCAGGCATCGGACACATAGACTCTGCGCAAGTGTTCCTTATCGTGGTAACCGTGCTGGGACTGCACGTATTCGCGCTCAATGTGCTTTACCCTAAGTTCCTGGGCAATCGTCTGCAATTGAATCCGCTGGCCGTGACCATGGCCCTGCTGGTCTGGGGATGGTTGTGGGGCGCAATCGGCCTGGTTCTCGCCATACCAATCACCGCCGCCATGAAGATTGTCTTCGACCACGTACAGTCGCTTAAACCCTATGGCGCCTGGCTGGGCGAGTAGCCGTTGGACCTCCGCCCTCGGACCTCCGCCCTCAGGCGGCCAACCTTAAACATTCTGACAGGATTGTGTAAAAAGGGAAGTGAAGTCTGGGGTCTGAAGGCCGATTCTACGCTTCAAACTCCGAGGCTTCCGGGAACTTCAATTTGCTCTTGGACAAAGCCGCGGACAGCATCTCTTCAATTACGGATTCTTCGCAGTTCTTGGCCATCGCCAGTTCGCTGACCAACAGATAGCGGGCGCGTTCCAGCATCTTTTTTTCACGGAAAGATAGTGGTTTGGACTGGGTCAGCAGCAGTAAGCCTTTGAGCACCGCAGCTACTTCTAAGAGCGAGCCGGTACGCATCCGCTCGGAGTTTTCTTTGAAACGATACTTCCAGTCGGCATTGTTGTCGCACTCGCCATCTGTAAGAAAATCAACGATTTTCTGAATTTCCCCGTTCTTTACTACCCGCCGCAAACCCACCGTGCCTACATTGTGAAACGGCACCATGACCTTCAGGCTGCTCGACTTGATTTTGAGCAGGTAGAACTTTTCCACACTTTCGCCGATGGTTCGGCTGCTGATCTGTTCGATAATTCCTACGCCATGATTGGGATAAACGACTTTGTCGCCTATGTGGAAATTACCGTCGCCGCTGATCATGAAGGGATACCCGCAAGTGCAGGGGGGAAGGGAAACAGCACCTCTTTATTTTATCCCAAATTTGACCCAAAAGGCAATTTAGGCGGCTGTTCTGATTCCGAAGCAACCGCGTCAGTCTCGGCAAGTTGTATCACCGTGAAACCGAAGGAGATGGCTGTGGTCGAAGCGGGCTGGGCGAGACCAGCGAAATCTCACATCCCAGGTCTGAAGACCTCTTAGGTTTATAATTCTTCCAGCATGATGACCGAGCAAATCAAGAAGAAACTCCAGGAAGAAATCAATACCCTCGAGCACGAATTGAGCTACGAGCTTCCCAGGGAGCTTAAGAAGGCCGTCGCTTTGGGCGACTTGAGCGAAAACGCCGAATATCACATGGCTAAACAGCGCCAGGAATTTGTTAAGGCGCGCTTGCGCCAGCTCGGCCGGCGCTTGGCCGACCTGTCTCTTATTAACATGGACAACATCCCTAAAGATAAGGTCGGGCTCGGTTCGACGGTCCGCATTTTCGACAACACCAAGAACGAAGAAATGGAGTATAAGCTCGTCACCAGCGAAGAATCCGATGTAACCGTAGGAAAGATTTCCACCAGTTCGCCCATCGGCCACGCCTTGCTGAACAAAAAAGTCGGCGACACTGCCATCGTAGTCACGCCTAATGGAAAGCGCGAAATGGAAGTCCTCAAACTGACCACCATCCACGACGAGGCTCCCGCCGAATGACCGGTGTGCCATGGCCATGACCTGGACCAGCGCCTTCGGTCGCGGCTGCGGCGTCCTTCTCGATGCCATCGTCCGCTGGCTCGCTCTGGCTCGCATTAATCCCAACGTGCTCACCTTCCTTGGGCTGGTGGTCAACACTATCGCCGCGTTCTTGTTCGGATACGCTAACGGCGCCAACCAGGCCCGCATGTTCCGTTACGCCGCGCTGGTCATCATCGGCTCGGGATTCTTCGATCTTGTAGATGGGCGCGTGGCCCGCGCCAACAATCAAGTGACCCGTTTCGGCGGCTTCTTCGATTCGGTGATTGACCGCTACAGCGACGCTTCCCAGTTCTTCGGCTTGCTGGTCTATTACGGCCGCGGTGAGCGCTTCTTCTACTTGTGGCTGACCGCTTTCGTCATGGTCAGCGCCATCATGGTCAGCTACACCCGCGCCCGCGCCGAGTCTCTGATCGGATCCTGCCGCGTCGGCTTCATGGAACGCCCCGAGCGCCTCGTACTGGTCATCATCGGAGCTCTGTTCAACCGCATGGCGCCTGTCCTCTGGATCATCGCCGTGCTCTCAACGATCACCGTAATTCACCGCATTCGCTACACCTACACCCGCACCGAAGGAGCAGACGCTCCGCCGCAACCCGCCGGCCAGGCCGCATAAGCCGCCACATCGTCATCCACCCAGACACGACAGCAGCCACCACTCCCACTAACCCTGCTATCCTATCCCGTCATTCGCAAGGATTTTTGCTTGCCCACCGATCCTGTCCTCGTTGTCCATGGCGGCGCCTGGGCCATCCCCGACGATATGGTGGAGGCTCATCTTGCTGGCGTGCGCAACGCCATGCGCGCAGGCTGGCATGCCTTAAGCCGCGGCGGCTCGGCGCTTGACGCTGTCGAGGAAGCCGTCGTCATCATGGAAGACGACGAGACATTCGACGCCGGACGCGGCAGTTTCCTCAACCGCGAGGGTAAGGTCCAGCTTGACGCCCTTATCATGGATGGCGCCACCTTGCGCGCCGGAGGCGTGGGCTGTGTGGAGCGACTGCGCAATCCGGTGCGCGCCGCCCGAAAAATTCTCAGCGACAGCCCGCATGTGTATTTTGTGGCTGAAGGCGCGGAACGCTTTGCCGAAGAGCACGGTATCCCCTTATGCAAGAACGAAGACCTGATCATTGCGCGCGAGGTCGAACGCCTGCGCGAATTTCAGGCGCGCTCAGCCGGCGAGAACGCCGATCTCTTTGCTCCTACTATTTCGCACGACACTGTGGGCGCGGTCGCTCTCGACTGCGAGGGCTACATTGCTGCTGCCACCTCAACCGGTGGCACTCTCAATAAGGCTCCGGGCCGCCTGGGTGATTCGTCATTGATCGGATGCGGTTGCTACGCCGACAACCGCACCGCTGCAGCCTCAACCACCGGATGGGGTGAGCCCATCATGAAACTGGTGCTGGCGAAATGGGCGGCCGACCGCGTGGCCTCGGGAAGTTTGCCGGAGTGGGTCGCCCTCGAAGCCATCAACTATTTGGAGTCCCGGCTCAACGGCCACGGTGGAATGATTCTGCTCGATGCTCGAGGCCGCTTTGGCATTGCCCACAACACTCCGCGCATGGCGTGGGCCCTGAAAACTACCGGACAGGAAGCTGCCGGCATCCAGCGCTGACGGATTGGAGCTCTTCTCCATGTTACTAAGCTGACTAACCAAGTTCTCCCCCGTCGTTCCTCCTTGATTTCCAGTTGCTTACTGATGTAAAAACCAGCGGGCCTCTCTGATCAGATGTAGGCGCGGGCGTTTCCAGGGAGAAATCTCATGACAATGCGGATGCTGTTTTCGCTGGCATCTCTTCTGCTGCTCAGCGCGCTGGGCTTCGCTCAAGGCGTCGCCACCGGTGACTTACACGTGACCGTGAAGGACCCCAGCGGCAACGTCGTCACTAATGCCACGGTTATGGCGCGCGATCAGGCCAAAGCATTCGACCGGTCGACCACGGTCAACTCCGAGGGCGAGTACCGCATCCTCGCTCTGCCCCCGGGGACGTACAGCGTCACCATTGAGGCTCCCGGATTTGGCAAGACCGAAGCCAGGCAAGTGATCGTCACCGTCGGCGGCATGGTCGATCTTCCGGTGTCCCTTTCCGTTGCAGGCGCCCAGGAGGTGGTCACCGTCAACTCCGCCACGGAACTGGTCGAGACGACTCGCAGTTCGAGCACAGACACCATCGAACAACGACGTATTGACAATCTGCCCATCAACGGACGCAACTATATCAACTTCACTCTGACCGATTCCCAGGTTGTTCGCGACAACGCGCCCAGCATCGGAGCTGCGCCGACATCCGGTCTGAACATGAGCGGACAGCGCGCCCGCTCTAACCTGGTGAACGTCGATGGCGCAGACGCCACGGACAACGGAGTCAATGGAGTCCGATCAACCGTATCGCAGGAGGCCGTGCAGGAATTCCAGATCCTCACCAACAGTTATTCAGCGGAATACGGCCGCGCCTCGGGCGGGGTAGTAAATATCATCACCCGCTCCGGGTCCAACGCTTTTCACGGGGATGTATTCGGCTATCTGCGAAACCGCAACTTCCAGGCCGTAAACCCATTCAGTACGGTGTCAAACCCTGCGTATACACGCGTTCAAGCCGGAGCCGCCTTCGGTGGGCCGATCAAGAAAGACAAGACTTACTATTACTTCTCTTATGAAGTGACGCTCCGGCACGAGACTGGATTTTACATCATCGGCCAGAACAATTTTTTAATATTAAAATTTGATGCCTATACATTCTTCGTGGCGCCCGCCGGCACGTTCAATATCCAAGTCACCCCGCAGCAGGCAGGATTTTTAGGAAGTTTTCTGCCCGCGCCGCCGCCAGCTCTCTTGCCCAAGCTGCAGACCTATGCCTTCATGGCTGGCGCTTCTTCGGGTATCGCCGTGAACGGTGCTTATCCCGCTAACTTTGCGTCCCTCTCTCCCATTTTTTTTGTTCCAGCCGGCATTAAACAATTTCCTTCGTCCTGCAATCCTGTCTTTGCCTTATTCGTCCACTTCAGTTTTTACTGCACCGGACTGCCCGCATCTTTCCAGACCCTCCAGTCCCAGGTGGGCAACTTCCCGGTCTTCGAGGGCACCAGCCTGTATTCTCTGCGCCTCGATCACAACATCAGCAACAGCAACCGGCTCATGCTGCGCGGCAACGTCAGCCCCAGCACCGTGACCGGTATTGAAGTCAACGGGGAGAATCAAACCTTCGGTCAGAACGCTTACTCCCGCACTTCGCAACAAACCTATCGCGACGTCGCAGGCGTTGCCCAGGACACGTGGACGCTTGGCAATAACAAGATCAACGAATTCCGCTTTCAGTATGCTCGTCGTGGACTTTCTTACTTTTACAACACTGCCACGGCGAGCGGTTCCACTCCTGCTGTGAATATTCCTGGCACTGCGTTCTTCGGACGAGAGCCCTATTCCTTCATTCAGAGAGTTGAGCAGCGCTACCAGTTTACTGACAACTTTTCGTGGACGATCGGGCGCCACGATACAAAATTCGGCGCCGACTTCAATTACATCCCGGTAAGCGCGACTTTCACAGTGAACTACGGCGGCGTCTACGATTTCGGCTCCGTCAGTCTTTTCCCGGTGACGCCAGTGCCTTTCCCGTCTTTCAGCCCGGTACAGGCGTACGGCCTCGGTATACCGGGAGACTTCATTCAGGGCATCGGCAATCCGCGCGACTCATTCTCCAACAAGCCTCTGGGAATTTTCTGGCAGGATTCCTGGCGAGTGCGGCCGAACTTCACTTTGAATTATGGTGTCCGCTACGATGTTGAGTTTCCGCCCAGCTTCACGCCACCCGATGCTCTTGCCCTCGCCGCCTATAACCAGTTGGGGCTGCAGAAGGGCATCCAGACTGATACCAACAATGTGCAACCACGCATTGGCATGGCATTTGATCCCCGGGGCAATGGGAAATCCGTCATACGTGCTTCTTACGGCATTTATTACGACCATCCGCTCCTCGGGCTGTATTTTCTGGGTGATGCCTCCGATGGATCCAAGTCCGGCCAATTGGCCTTCCCCGGGACCGGCTTTTGCGCGGTGCAGGGAAATCCCGCAAACCTCAATGGCATTCCAATTTTCCAGGGCAACCTGACCACTGCTCCACAGTGCGCGCCCGGACCTCCCGCACTGGTAAGCCAGCTTGGCTATCTGCCGAATCAGCAGCAGTTCGATGCGTTTCTTCCCAACTCATTGTTCATCAATCAGAATTACATCACTGCCGGTTTCCCGCTTGCGTTCCAGCCATTTGGCTATCCCCAGAGCAAGAATTTCGTTTATGCCAGCTCGCAACAGGCCAATCTGACGATCGAGCAGGATTTGGGCGGCGGCTTTGCTTTAAGCCTGGCCTACAACTTTAACGGCGGGCGGCACCTGAACCGGCCCATTAACGCCAACGCTTCACGCGGTGATTTGCTGGTGGCAAATTTGAGGGCTGCGGTTGCCGCCGGAGTGAATGCTCCCACTGACAATCCCCTGCTTGTCAGCCAGTGCAACATCGGTCCAGGCGGCCCTTACGTGCCGGCGGCACTGGTGAATTTCTTTCGGCCGTCCGGACTGAATCCCTCGATTGCCAATGCCTTCATTAACAGCGGAGTTCAAGGCGCGCAATGCGTAGGATTGGCACTTCAGGTCCTCCAGGCAGCCGGTCTCAGCACAGCATGCAATCCACTCGCTACCGGACTGACTGGTTGCGTTCCCTTTGGAGACATGGACGCCAACTTCTCCAATGGCAGCTCCGTCTATCACGGATTTACCGCAAATCTCAGGAAACGCTTCAACCGGCACTACGAGTTTCTTGCCTCCTACACCTGGTCGCATGCCATTGACGATTCTACCGACTTGCAATCACCACTCGCGCCCCAGGACAGCTATTTCCCTCAGTTGGAGCGCTCGAATTCCCTGTTTGACCAGCGCCATCGCTTCGTCTTCAGCGGCGTCTACCAGAGTGGAAAGCTGGGTAGTGACACCTTCGCCAAAAAATTCTTCAGCAACTGGACGGTGGCTCCCATCATCGAGGTAGCTTCAGGACGGCCGTTCCTTATCATCACCGGCGACGATACCAACTTTCAGCTCGCCAGCAGTTCGGCCCGGCCAACCGCCGTGCCCGCGAATTCGCCGCCATCGCCTTGCGCGACCCCAACCGTGGCGTCCAAGTTTTCAGTGACCGGCTTCTTCCAGGAGCCATGCTACGTTCCTTACGCAACGCCGGGTGGACCCACCCCAACACTCCTGGCTCTCGATGGCAACCTGGCCCGCAACGCCGGCGTGGCGCCCTGGACCGTGTTCAACGACCTTCGCGTCTCCCGCCGAATCTATTTCGGCGAACGCCTCAGCATGGATTTGATAGCCGACACATTCAACCTGGCCAACAAATTCAACGTATCGGGTGTCAATGTGTTGTGGACCAACGCCGGGCAACCGACCGCTGCCTATGATCCCCGGCAATTCCAGTTCGCCATGAAGCTGATCTGGTAAGGCGGACCGCAGACCTCGGACGTCGTACCGCCGGTTTGTGGTCAAGTCTGGCGGCAGATA
Organism: uncultured Terriglobales bacterium; assembly: GCA_955652845.1. GTDB lineage: Bacteria > Acidobacteriota > Terriglobia > Terriglobales > Acidobacteriaceae > JABCYV01. Next base: position 17,746 of record CATPBY010000239.1, read on the forward strand.
GCCAACATTTGAGGTTCGAAACCGCGTCTCTGCTAGAATCACCCGCGTGGAGACTGGCGGTTCGCCCGTCTCATCTCCGAAGTATGGCCTTTCCTGTTACCCGTCTTCGCCGCCTGCGCCGCAGCGAGCAACTGCGCTCGCTGGTCCGCGAGACCCGGCTTACCCCCGAGGCTTTGGTCCACCCGCTTTTCGTTTGTCCCGGGGAGGGCGTGCGCAAGGAAGTGGGTTCCATGCCCGGAGTGTTCAATCTTTCTTTAGACGAGACCGTCAACGAGGCGCGAGACGCTCATAGACTCGGTGTTCCCGCAATCATCTTGTTCGGACTGCCGGAAAAAAAAGATGAAGTCGCGACTGGCGCCTGGAAGGAAGACGGAATTGTCCAGCAGGCCGCCCGCGCCATCAAACGCGAAGTTCCTGGCCTGGTAGTCATCGCCGACGTGTGTCTCTGTGAATACATGTCTCACGGGCACTGCGGAGTGGTGAAAGCAAGTTCAGCGCCTCAGTCTCTCGGAGCCGCCGCCAGAGATGCCATCAATTCCTCAAGTGCCACCGCCGTCAAGGGTCGCGAGGAAAAAGAAAAAGCCATCGATAGGCTGGCCTCACTCGCTGCGCGGGCTGCACAAGGGGATTACGAGATTGTCAACGACGCAACTCTGGAAATACTCGCTCGCACCTCGGTCTCGCTAGCCCGTGCGGGAGTCGACATCATAGCTCCTTCCGACATGATGGATGGCCGCGTCGCCGCAATCCGCGCCGCACTGGACAAGGCCGAATTCCCCAATACTCCGATCCTTTCATACGCCGCCAAATTCGCTTCCGGTTTCTACGGCCCCTTCCGCGAAGCTGCCGATTCCGCGCCTCAATTCGGCGATCGCCGCTCCTATCAGATGGATGGGGCGAACCTGCGCGAAGCCATGCGTGAGATCGAACTGGATATTGAAGAAGGCGCCGACATGATCATGGTTAAGCCTGCTTTGCCTTATCTCGATGTGATCGCCGCCGCCCGCGAGCGCTTCGATGTGCCGCTGGCCGCCTACCAGGTCTCCGGCGAATACGCCATGATCGAAGCCGCCGCTCGCAACCACTGGATCGACCGCGACCGCGTCATGATGGAATCCCTGGTTTCAATTCGCCGGGCAGGCGCGAGCATCATTGTCACATACTACGCCAAACAGGCCGCGAAGCTGCTGACGCAATAATCCCGCGCGCCGCCTGTGCAGAGACCCCTTTTTCAATGCGTTGGCAATACTCAGAGCCTCTACCGCCATTGACACACGGCCCCAGAGATTGGACACTCCATGCAGCGACTGTAAAGCGAGGGGCATGGTGAAAACCCAGGTTTGTTTTCTTGTGCTGCTACCGTTGCTGGCGATGCTCGGCGCACAGACCCGAGCCGGCGATTCTGCTGCCGAAGAAAGCAAGCTCATCGCGTTAGAAAATGCATGGAATCAGGCGCAGCTGCATCACGATGGAAAAGCACTGGACAGCCTGGTGGGTGAAAAATTCGTTTACACCGACTATGACGGTTCAGTCATGAACAAGGCGAAATTTTTGGCCGACCTGGAAGACCCTTCATATCGCGCCAGCCTGATCGCGAATGAAAATGTGAAGGTAAATCTTTATCAGAATGCTGCCGTGGTTGTCGGCACCTACCACACCAAGGGCACCTACAAGGGTAAGCCGTTCGAACACTACAGCCGGTTCACCGATATGTGGATTTATATGGACAGCCGGTGGCAATGTGTCGCCAGCCACACTAATCTGTTAAGTAAGTGAATCTGCTTGGGGAAACAGTCTCCCTTAGGTGCCTCTATGACAATGTCTCATCAATTAGACCTGCGGCTTTAGCGGCAGACCCTTACCCCGTTGCGTGCGAGGAACTGCTGGCGCCGCGGGCGCCTTCGGTGGAATGATCTGAATCAGAGACCGCTTTCCTACGCGGATGAAGTCCAGTTCGCGCGCCGCCAGCAGCGCGTTCACCGCTTCCTTCACGCGCGAGCGGGAAACAAAGTTGCCGAAGAAGGCGTCGATCTCCTGCTGATCGGCGGCAATCACACAGTCCAGATACTTTGAGAGCAGCGCCGAAAGCGCTTCTGCCACCGACAAATTAATGCCTTCGCGCACCGCATCCGGCGACCAGCGATAGAGCACATCCCAATACGCGCCTTCCTCCGCCTTGTAGTCGACCCGCGTGATGCGCAGCTTCGACCACAATTCGCCCAAAGCATGACTGAGCGCTGCCAGCGATATGCTTCCGCCCAGATCTTCCCGCATTTTTTGCATCGAGACCGGCCCTGATCGGCGAATGAGTTCAAACGCGTCACAAGCTAGCTGGGAATATTCTGAACGAGCCTTGGGCTTGGGCGCCTGCTTGGGATTGCGTTCTCCCACCAGCGCATAGAAGTAAGGAAAGATCGA
>CATPBY010000240.1 GCA_955652845.1 uncultured Terriglobales bacterium
GCAACCGCAGGCCCTTCCAAGGCCGCTGTTTTCTGTGGCTCGCGCGTGTTTTGAGGCCAGGATGCCTTTTCCACACACGCCGCTATTGCTGCCGCCGTGCCTGAAGTAATCAGTGCCCTTCGATCTATCGTTTTCCGAGTCCAGTCCATCAGCATCGAGGCAGTTATAGCATGCGCAGCGATCGGTGAAAGCGCATCGCCAATCAGGCCTCGAGTTCGAGCCAGTAGATATGATTTGGGTGCGGCTACTTTAGAGCGACGGCCAAGTATACAGAGATTCAATAGGTTAGGATCAATCGACCCGTCTTTGGCTAGTGCTTAGACCGGGGATATCGGAATAAGCCCTGTTTTTGAATCAATCTTGGCGCTGGGAGTCTGCCAGTTTGGCTTGGTGATGCAGGATGGTTTTCGAGAGTTTGTCGAGCCGGTTGAGCAGGGTTTTCAACTTGCGGTACTGTTGTGCGGCGGTCGTGTACAGCGGAGCCGCTGCCGGTGAGAGCTTGACATTGACCGTTTTGCCGTCGGCCTTATAGGTTAGTTCGAAGTACGGCCCGTGGCGCCTGGTGGCATCGGAGGCACAAGCGCACTGGGCTTTGCCGCACTTCATCATCCGTTTCAGAACTGTACCTTTGCAGAAATACTCAATCTGCGCCAAGTCTCGTCTGAGTTCCCGGAAGCGTTGCGTGTGGCGCTCCAGGGGGGCATTGCGTGCAACGGTGCGGGTTGCGCTTTTCGAAACAGAAACGCGTGACATTGTTCTTACGGTTATAGTACCGTAAGAACATGACAGTTGCAATCTGTTTCCGCCCTGATCCCAGACCGGCGTTGGTTGAGTTCTCGTTGCTGGAGTCCTGGCTGGCATCCTCCAGTGCCCTCCAACTTCCCCTTCACCAAATCGAGTCTCAGCAGCAGGCAAAAGGCCGCGAGGTCCAGCGCCTCCTTCTCCAAGCCCATTTGCAACATCGCGGCAACGGAGATGTAGGACCTGCTTTGCAGTTGGAACAGCCAGACGGCGCGGCGCTCTACTCTCACCGCCGTCTGAGCACCCGATCCCTGACCACCGTCTTTGGCGCCGTGGAACTCGTCCGTATGGGCTACTCCCGGCCCAGCGGGCCAAGCATTTTTCCCCTCGACAAGGCGCTGGCGTTGCCCGCCCGATCGTTTTCCTACGAACTCCAGCGCCGTCTGGTCAAAGCCGCCGTACAGAACCCTTTTCTGGAATCGGTGCAAACCATTGCCGAGTTGACTGGCGTTGGCGTCTCCAAACGCAGTCTGGAAGAGATCCTTCCGGATGCGGCTCGGGACTTCGACGCTTTCTACCAGCACCGCTCGGTTGCGACTCCGACCGGCTCGATCCTGGTAGCAGCGGTCGACGGCAAGGGCATTCCCATGGTCAAGCCCGGCGGCCCACCACCCAGAGCGCGGCTGACCAAAGGGCAGAAAGCCAATAAGAAACGAATGGCCACGGTCGCTACCGTCTTCACCCGCGCACCTTGGGTGCGGACCCCACAACAAGTTATCGAAGGCCTCTTCCCCAACCCGCGCCCGGCGCCGGTGCCGTCTCCCCCACGTCCGGAGAACAAGCGGGTGTGGGCGAGTCTGCTCAAGGGCAAGACCGCCGTGATCGAGGAAGTGGCTGCCGAGATGGACCGCCGCGATCCCGCGCGATCAGCCACACGGCTGGCCTTGACGGACGGTGAGCGTGCTCTCCAGATTCGAGTGGACCAGAAACTCCAGGTCACCTTGATCCTGGATCTGATGCACGTGCTGGAGAAACTCTGGAAGGCCGCCTATGTCTTCCACGCAGAGGGAAGCCTGGAAGCCGACCTTTGGGTCCTCGACCGAACTCTGCGAATCCTAATCGGCGAGGTCGGCCAAGTCGTCAAAGGTATCCGTCAGAGCATCACCAAACGCGGCTTGTCCGGTCCTAAACGCAAAACGCTAAACGCGGTCGCCAACTACCTCTATCGCAATCGCTCCCGGATGCGCTATGACGAATACCTGGCAAACGGTTGGCCGATCGCCAGTGGCCCGGTCGAAGGCGCCTGCAAGAACCTGATTAAAGATCGAATGGAACGCTCCGGCATGCGCTGGACCGAGCAAATGGCGGAGGCCATTGTACAACTGCGAGCCATTTATCTCTCAGGAGATTTTGATCGCTACTGGCAATTCCACATCGATCAGGACCAGCGCCGCCTATACCCCGTCGCTTGGGCCGTCGTTCCAAAGTAGCCACACCCAATTGAAATGGAAGTTTGGGGGAGGGATGCCCACCCTTGCTGAAGTCCTCGCAGAAACCGTCCGGGAAGGCGTCCTCTGGGAGCCGTTGGACCGTAACCGCATCCGCTGCTACGCCTGCGGACACTGTTGTCCCATCCCCGAAGGACAGCCGGGCGTCTGTAAAGTGCGTTTCAACCGGGGCGGCAAACTGTACGTGCCCTGGGGCTACGTCAGCGCTCTGCAGTGCGATCCGATCGAGAAGAAACCGTTCTTCCACGTACATCCTGGCGCGCTGGCCTTCAGCTTAGGCATGC
>CATPBY010000241.1 GCA_955652845.1 uncultured Terriglobales bacterium
TTTCTCCATATGCGCGTTCAAACCACTGCGCGGCGTTGGCTCCTGAAGTTTCAGTCAACTGCGCCAGGTTCAAAAAGGCGGTGGCAGAGCCCTCGCTGTCTCCGGCTTCTGACAGGTTTTCGCCAAGCCGCAGGAAGTTCCGCTCATTAGGTTCGAGGTTAACAATGCGTTTCAGGACCGCCAATGCCTCAGGCTTGCGTCCCTGCTTAGCCAGTTCCTCCAGCGCGTTCTCATAGGTTTCAAGCGCCAGCTTGCGGTTGGAGGTTTCCAGGATTTCGCCAAAGCGGATTTTCTGGCTCCATGTGGGATTGACGTAGCGCGCCATCTTCTTGTAAGTAAGGCTGGCGCGCGTGTTGTCACCGGCTTCAATCTGGCGCTCGAACAACTCGCCCAGAAGTTTTACCGCGTCAGCGGTGCGCTGTTGGGAAAGGCAAAGTTCAGCGGCCATCTGGCGGACCGCGTCATTTTGCGGATCTTCGTTGAGAACCTGTAGATACTCCTCCAGGGCTTCGTTGGTTTTGCCTTTCTGGAGAAGCTTTTCCGCACGCTCCACGCGTCTGCTGATCTCGCCTCGATCCAATCGCTTGGTTGTGTCTGCCATGAGTGAGACGGCTATGTGCGGAGTAACCCACTAGAATTCTAGGATTTGGTTACCTCTGCCGCAACGAAGGACGGTCCGGCCGCGATTACGAAGGTCACACCCGCAGTCCAATGTAGGCGCCCACATTACGTCTTTCAGGTGGGGGGAACTTTCTGTTATACGTGCCGGATGCCGGTCGTGGACGAATCGCGCTACGAGGAAGGCCTTCGCCATCAGCTGAGCGCCGGGCAAATGGCCATGGTCGCCGTGGGCGGATCGATTGGCACGGGACTGCTGCTGGGATCAGCCGCTGCGCTCGAAATCGCAGGCCCGGGAGTGATCCTCAGCTATGCCTTGGCTGCCTTTATCAATTGGACTGTAGCCATGGCTCTGGGCGAACTTTCGAGCGCGCATCCTGCTGCCGGTTCGTTTGGCTTGTATGGCGATCTGTATTTGACCCCGTGGGCTGGATTCATGGCGCGCGCCGGATATTGGGCGGCCATCGCAGTTTCGATTGGCGCGGAACTGGTGGCTGCCGCAACCTACATGGCGTACTGGTTTCCGTCAGTGCCCGCGTTGATCTGGGTGGCAGCCTTCTCGGCAGTGCTACTGCTCGTCAACTTGCGCAGCGTGGGCGATTACGGCCGCTTTGAGTATTGGTTTGCCATGATCAAGCTGGCCACAATTGTAGCTTTCATTGTGATCGGCGCGTCTCTGTTGCTGAGTGGCCGGGTAATTCCGCAATACGCCATTCATGGTGGATTTTTGCCCAAGGGAGTGTTCGCTCCTTTATTTGCCATGGGATTCGCCCTGTATACCTTCGGCGGCGTCGAAATGGTGGCGGTCACTACTGGCGAATCACGTTTAGCAAAAGACATTCCGCGCGCGGTCCGGCTTACCTTCAGAGTGCTCACCTGCGTCTACCTGGGAGCCATTGTGGTGCTGGTCGGGGTGATGCCATGGGATCGCGCCGGAGTGACGGAAAGTCCATTTGTCACCGTCTTCCGCCTGGTGAAAATCCCCGCGGCGGCAAACATCATGACCTTCGTCCTGCTCACCGCGGCGCTTTCTGGAGCGAATGCGGCGTTGTATGTGGCTTCACGAATGTTATTTTCGATGGCACGAACCGGCTGGGCGCCTGCGGTTGTTGGCCGTTTGAATAAATCAGGCGCCCCGACGCGAGCGCTGCTGGCCTCGTCTTATGGAATTGTGGTGGCGCTGGTGCTTGAGAAGTGGGCGCCCAAGGACGCTTTCGTTTCAATTCTGGGAGCGGTTCTGGTGGGAATGCTGCTTTCCTGGCTGGTTTCGCTGGCCGCGCACGTGCGCTTTCGCCAACGGCTTTCCGCGGATCAGGTTGCGGCCCTACCAATGCGGTCTCCGCTGGGCGGGTGGGGATCAGCTTTGGGATTTGTGCTGGTTATCGTGGCTATTTTAGAGACTGGATGGGCTTCCCATTTGACCTTGATCAGTGGCGGAATTTTTCTGGTGGTGCTGACGCTGGCGTACTTCCTGTTGAAGAAAACGCGCCAGGAAGGCTCATCGGCGCGATGAAATCTACAATGTCGAGTTGCAATGTCCGAATGTCAGGTTTTCTTTGCCATCTTTGTGCGCCTTTGCGGTTGAAGGTTTTGATCTTTAACGTCAGCCCGAATCTCAGACCGTAAGGGGTCGCAACGAAAGACCGTAAAGAAAGTACAATATCCGGATGAGTGATTCGTTGCTTCGCTACCGTTCCGAGTTCCCGATTCTTGAAACGACTACCTATCTGATCAGCAATTCCCTGGGCGCAATGCCGCGCGGCGTGTATGACGCCATGAAGGGCTACGCGGACATTTGGGCGACGCGCGGCGTACGGGCCTGGGAGGAACGATGGTGGATGCTGGCAGTCGAAGTCGGAGACGAAATTGGGGCGCTCATGAACGCCCCCAGGGGATCCGTTTCCACCCATCAGAATGTGACCACGTGCCAGGCGGTGGTGGCTTCATGTTTCGATTTTTCCGGCAAGCGCAATAAAGTCGTCTACAGCGATCTGAATTTTCCCTCTGTCATGTATTTCTGGCAGGCACAGCAGGCTTATGGCGCCCGCGTCCACATGGTGAAAACAGACGACGGGATCACAGTCCCGACCCAGCGTCTGGTTGATGCAATCGACGAGAACACACTGCTGGTACCGGTTTCGCACGTGATCTTCCGCAGCGCATATATTCAGGACGCGAAGGCGATCGTGGAGAAGGCGCACAAGGTCGGGGCCCATGTCGTGCTTGATACATATCAATCTCTGGGCACGGTGCCGGTGGATGTGCAGGCGCTCAACGTTGACTTCGCGTGCGGCGGCGTTTTGAAGTGGCTCTGCGGCGGTCCCGGCGTCGCCTATCTCTATACACGTCCTGACCTGGGGAAAAAGCTGGAGCCCAGGTTCACGGGATGGTTTGCCCACCAGGAATCCATGGCGTTTGAGACCGGGCCCATCCGCTACACCGATCCGCCCTTCCGCTTCATGAACGGCACCACACATATTCCTTCGCTCGAAGCGGCACGCCCGGGACTGAAAATCATCGCTGAGGCCGGCATTGCGCGGATTCGCGAGAAATCCATGCGGCAGACCGCCCGCCTGATTGAACTGGCTGACAAGCACGGCTGGCGGGTGAATTCGCCGCGTGACTTAGAGAAGCGCGGAGGAACGGTTTCTATCGATATGCCGGACGCTAAAGATGTCTGCCGGGAACTGTTGAAGCGCGACATCCTGGTCGATTACCGGCCCAAAGCCGGGGTGCGGATGTCGCCGCACTTCTATAACACTGACGCAGAACTGGAAACAGGAATTGCGGCAGTGGAGGAGATTCTGAAAGAGCGCACAGTGGCAACGAAATAAGCCGTTGGGCACGCTGTTTTGAGCTGTGGGTTTACGCCAGTTTTCCTGCCTGATGACATTTAGCACATTACCAACGTAAGCTAAATTTAATCTTTTCTGCTGCGACCGCTATTCCCTCTCCGCTACGCTCGGGCCGACGCCATCTGCCGTCGCTAAGGCCGTGGTGTCGGATCCGAAGCCATGTTTTTCCTGCTGGCGATTGCTTTTTATTACGGACGCAGTGACGGCTGGGTGTGGGCCGTCGTTGGCGCGGGCGCCGGCATTTACCTCTTTTTTCGAGGCTTCGGTTTGTTGCGGCGCAAGCGGCTCATCCTCGACACTCCGTCCTCAAAAATTCGCAGCGCCTCCATGGGACTGGTCGAGCTAAGTGGATTGGCGGTCGGACCCTACACTCTGCCCGCTCCAATCACCGGCGTGCCTTGCTACTTTTATCGAACCCTGGCGTGGCAGTGGAAACAGAGCGGTAAAAGCAGTTCCTGGGTCAAGGTGGCGGAGGAAAGCCTGCACGTTCCTTTTTATCTTGATGACACCACCGGCCGCGTGCTGGTCGATCCCCAGGGCGCGGAAATGAACATCCATCGCGACTTCCACGAAGAATTCAGCAATTCGGTTTTTTCCAGCAGCCTGGAGGTCCCTGCAAATATTTCGAATTTCCTTAGCCGGCATGGAGTGGAAACCGACAAGAAAATCAAAGTTGAGGAATACTGCATCAAGGTTAAGAATTTTCTGTTTATCCTGGGAACGCTGGCGGAAAACCCGGGGCTCACGGCGACTCCCAAGCCGGTTTTGACAGTGTCCAGCGACCAGATTAGCGTTCCTTTCCATATACCCGATGGCATCAGGAATCTTTCAATCAATTCGCCATTTACTTTCGGCTCCCGCACCGGCCAGCTGCCGCAGGAAGTAATTCAACTCTCGCCTCCGCAAGAGCCTTCCCGCGCGATGGACATGACGCAGCAGGCCAAACTGGCTGCGGCGATGATGAAAGCTGGGGTTACCAGTCCGGCGGCGTGGGCGGTAGCAGGGGTGCAATATCCCGGCGCCCTTGCTGCGGTGAAGGGCACTGTCGCCGCCATGCCGGAAGAAGACTTCGACCTGAATCCCAAAATCGTATTGATGAAAGGAACTCACAATCCCGCATTCATTATTTCCTGGCAGAGCCAGCGCGATGTGGTGCGATCGCTGAACTGGAAGTCCGCACTAATGATCTGGGGCGGTCCGGCGCTATCTCTGCTTTGCATTTATGTGCTGGCGGCGCAGTTTGGCTGGTTGTGATGTGGCGCGGGCGCCCTCGCCCGCGATCACCAAAAGATATTGAGGAGATTGACATGAATATGATTATGCTGCTGCTGTTTCTATTCGCGATATTTGGCGCTATCGCCTACATCGTGACCATCTTCAATGGACTGGTGACGTTGAAAAACGATATTGACAAGGCCTGGGCCAACATCGACATCATGCTCAAACAGCGTCACGACGAGTTGCCAAAGCTGCTGGACGTGTGCAAGGGCTATATGAATTACGAGCGCGACACTCTGCAGAAAGTTACGCAGGCCCGCAATATGTACCAGCAGGCCGTAAGCATCGACCAGAAAGCACAGGCCGATCAGAGTATGACCTCGGCCCTGCGGGGTTTTTTTGCCATTGCCGAAAATTATCCCGATCTCAAAGCCAACAACAACTTTGTGCAGCTTCAAAAA
>CATPBY010000242.1 GCA_955652845.1 uncultured Terriglobales bacterium
ACCTTCGCCAGCGCGATGGAGAGCGCAGCACCACCAAGCGTCTTCACCAAGGTTGGGTGCTGGGCATAGAAAGCGCTTGCTTTCTCGATGATGGATGGGTCGGCTTTCTCGGCGTGTGCTGCCAACTGCTGCACCACTTCGGGCGAGACCTGCTGAGCCTGCTGCGGAGTGACCGTCGTTCCTCCTCCTAATAACCCCGCTAACGCTCCTCCGCCGGGAACGTTCGCTAATGCGCCGGGTCCAATGGAAGCCAGAAGCTGGTTCAGTATGCCGGCCTTTTGCTCGCCCCCGGACTGGCCAAATAAACTGCTTAGCATTTGTCCAAATGCTGGAGTCTGTTCGGAACGGAAAGCTGCGGCGAGCCCGTCGGCGATGGAACTTTGCGGCGCGGCTTGGGCAACCTGGTCAAAGTGTTGATTCACGTTCGATGGAACCTGCGTGGAACCACTGGTGTACTGCTTCAAAACGTCGCCGAGCTGATCCATTAAGCCCATTTTTATTCCTCCGTAGAAGCGTGCATGCGCCTGCATTTTATCGCTGTCGGCAAGGAGCATACATCATGGTCCCGCAAGCGGCAAACAGCACTTTGCTGAAACCAGCTAGCGGCGAGGCAGCAGGAAAGAGAACGGATGAGCCAGCAGCTCTCGGCCTACTTCTCGTAAGAAGCGCCGCGATTGTGCTTCCCCGATATTGCGGGCCCGGATTGCCAGCAGATAGCTCAGCGCGAACGATGTAAAGATGTTTAACAAGCCCACCAACGCGATCCCGGTAAAGGCGAGCACCGTCTCGCGCCAGTGGAGCTGTCCATACAACCGGGCCCCATCCAGCGCATAGCCCAAACTTGCAGCTGCCAAAGTGACGTGACGTACTTCGAGAGGTATTCCAAATAATTCGAAGATAATCGGCACCGCGCCTAACAGAAATCCAAGAACGATAAATCCGACAGAGCCTGGGGCGTGATACCTGACCCAGTGAGCGAGTTTGGCCGCCCGCCTTGGTCCGAGCCTGTCGCGGATGCGAAGGCTGTTGGAAATGGCGGTCGCCATTCTATGCAGTGCGAGGTAATTTGCCGTCCATCCTGTCGCCAGCGATGACAGCCAGAGAAATACTCCGGTTATGACAGCAAAGACGATGGTCAGGGAGGCATGTGGGAAAAGCATATGGATGCCGTGTTCCGCCTCCTGGGAGCTGAGAAAAGGGTGTCCGCGAAGTGCGTTGAACATTCTGTCGATCGCGATCGAGACCGGCACTGCTCCCACCAGATTGCTGATTGTCACGATGAATTGAGTCTTCGAAATGGCCCGCAGGCTAGCCATATGGTCCTTTTCGGGATCTTCCATGGCATCCACCAGAGTGGCAGCAGTCACGGCCGGCATTTTGGAAGCCAGCAGAAATCCTCCAGCCTGCATAAGCAAAAAGCTGACAGCGTAGTTAACCGAATGCGCCAGAGCCAGGAGCAGCGGGGCGTGAATCGCCGACGCCAAAGCGTACTTAAACAACGCGGTAAATGCGGTAATCACACCCGCGAGCACGGCTCCGAGTCCCATGAATCTCCATTGCGTCGCATTCTGAGCAATATAGTGTTCGCCAGCGCGTCCGGTCCGTTCGACAACGCTACGCGCAAAGCGCCGGCTGATCACACTTAGTACGGTCCCGATTCTTCGTTGCGCCGCGAATCCATGGACCAGGGCGATGGCAAGTTTGCGGGCGTCAGAGCCGGGCCGTTCCAAACTAATGACCTGGTGAATTCGACCCAGAAGAGATCGCAGTAATCGCAAGCGGAAAATGAGGTCGGCGGAGGAACCTTTGTTCGCCAGCGCCTGGCTCACTGTCAATAATTGGGCTTCGCACGCTGCCCGCTGTTCTTCCCACCTGTCGATATCCTCCGGATGCCGAACTACGTGCTCCACGACCGAAGGAAGATGAAAGAACCCAGACTTGGTGATGTCCTCGTCGTCCGCGAAGGCTATCAGGTCTCGCGATAGCGCGACATTGGTGGCGCGCAAGGCCAGCAGCTTGCACGAAGCCAGAATTGAAGACCTGGAGGGTCGGAAAATCGGAGCCCACCACCCGACCAGCGGGTCGGGCAACGAAGCCAGCCACCGCGCGTCAGATTCTTTCAGATTCAAAGAATCCATCAGCACGTAGAGATCGCCTTCGACCTCGTCCACGGGGAGAAGGGGTCTAAGCGCCCGGGCGAGCAACTCCCGCAGCAGGAAGGCCTCGTCGGGTAGTCCCGCCTCCGAAATAACGCGAACATACGAATGATGGGACCAGAACTCACGAAATGTCGAACGGATCGCTTCGCTTTGCGGGTGCTGGTCGACAGCCTGGGTGAGCTTCGACAGGTATTCCGTCCGCGATTCAACCCGCACATCCAAAATCATCCGTAGCAGACCATATACGCGGGTAGCCCGCTCACGAGGCGTGAGGGCTTCGAGGTTTGAAAAATTGTTTATTTCAAACCGAATAGGCGCCCACCTCTTCCGTGGAAGAACCGAATCAAGGCAGCAAAGACCTTCAAGGCTTGCGGCGGCGGCATAAGGGAATCAAATTTGACCGGGTTCGGCCGGATCCGGCTCGCGGACCGGAACGTCGGGATTCTCAGGACCATCATCTGGCGGTTCTTTGATTGGAGGAGGGGCGGGTTGCGGAATCTGTCGGTGGCGAACTCTCATGGCATCACGATCCGGAGTAAACTCTGCGCCATCTTAATTCAATGGGCGGTTATTTGAAACTGCTCGCGCTGATATTTCGACCAAAAAGGGACGTCGGTACCGCGCCGGACATAGCGCCGCGCAAATCTGAGACTCCGTGTTAGTCTTTCAAACTCGATCTTTTAGAGTCATTCCCGGAAGTTCATGAACGCCGCTAATACTTCTCATTTGGATCTTCAGGCGATCGCAAAAGACGTAATGAAGGAGCACGGCTTTCAGCCGGATTTTCCTCCCCAAGTTGCGCAGCAGCTCGCTCAATTGAAGGCACATCCGCCGCAGGCAGTGGCAGCGCCCGGCTTGCGCGATCTCCGAAGTCTTCTATGGTCTTCCATTGACAACGATACGTCGCGCGATCTCGATCAGATTGAGGTTGCTGAGCGCTTGCCCAACCGGCAAATCAGAGTGCTGGTAGCAATTGCCGATGTGGACGCCTTTGTGCCCAAAGACTCGCCCATTGATCAGCACGCAGCCAGAGAAACTACCTCGGTTTACACCGGTGTCCGAATCTTCCCCATGCTGCCGGAAGAACTCTCTACGGCTGCCAGTTCGCTGCAGGAGAACGCAGACAGGATAAGCGTAGTGATCGAGTTTGTGGTCGGTTCGGACGGCATCGCGGAATCGAGCGATGTGTATCGCGCTCTCGTTCGTAATAAAGCTCAGCTTACCTACCGTTCTGTTGGCGGGTGGCTGGAGAACAGCAATGAGGCTCCGCCAAAAGTCGCGGCGTCGGCCGATCTGCAAGCGCAACTCAGGCTGCAGGATGAAGCCGCCAAGTCGCTCAAACAGCAGCGTTACCAGCACGGGGCGTTAAACATCGACACCAACGAAGCCCGTCCTGTCGTGCTGAATCAACAAATTATTGACGTCCTACAACAGGAGAGGAACCGCGCCACCGATCTGATCGAAGACTTCATGATCGCAGCTAATGGGGTGGCGGCGCGGATGCTTGAAAAAGTGTCCTCGTTACGACGCATTGTGAAGACTCCTGAGCGCTGGGACCGCATCGTGCAACTCGCGACCGATGCCGGTGAAAAACTTCCGGCGGAGCCTGACTCCAAGGCGCTGAACGATTTTCTGACAAAGCGCAGGGCGGCTGATCCAGATCATTTCGCGGATCTTTCCCTGGCGGTCATCAAGCTGATTGGACCCGGCCAGTATGTCCTGGAACGTCCGGGCGACCCGGTGCAAGGTCATTTTGGCCTGGCCGTCCAGGACTATACCCATTCCACCGCCCCTAACCGGCGTTTTGCCGATATTGTGACGCAGCGATTGATCAAGGCTCTTCTAGCCGGTCAGCCTGACCCTTATTCTGACAATGAACTGGCCGCCATAGCGAGCAACTGCACCATCAAAGAGGACGCCGCGCGGAAGGTCGAGCGTGAAATGTCAAAACGGGTAGCCGCAATTGCGATGAGCAATCGCATTGGGCAGTCTTTCGACGCCATCGTCACCGGCAAGACGGCAAAGGGCACATTTGTTCGCACCCTGCGGCCGCACGTTGATGGATTGCTGGCGCAAGGACAAGATGGGGTCGATGTCGGGGATAAATTGCAAGTCAAGCTGGTTCGAACCGATGTCCAGCGCGGATATATCGACTTTGCACGGCTTTAGCTCTCCCACCGGAGCTTACCCATACGGCCAGGCATTCGCTCATGCCCTCGCCTGAAATCCCGCCCCTTGCTAAAAACGCTCACAAAGGGGTGAGGTTTTCCTTCCATTAAACCTGACTGCGAAAAGCGCCGCTTAGCGCCGCCGGAGTAGTATCATCCAGTAAGGTCCGCAGAAGAAACCTCGCAGGCCGTTTAAGCATCTTTAGAGCGATATATTTCAGTAATATACAGCCGTTCCAGCTTTACGCGACCTCTGCATTAACCGGGTTTAAACGTGCGAAAACAGGGCAGCTTCGGCGGCGGATGGCAGGAACGTCTTGTGGCACTTCGCAATGTTCCGCCTGTCCTCAAAATCGTATGGCAATCGGGGCCTGCAGTTGTAGCTTGCGGCCTGATTTTCCGGCTGGTGGCTGCCCTGTTGCCAATTGCCCTCCTGTGGGTCACCAAACTCATCATTGATGGCATCGTCCGCGCTGTCTCTTCCCATCAGCCGGTTCAGGCCGGTTTCTGGTGGCTGGTGGCGGCAGAATTCGCGCTGGCCGTCTTTGGCAGCATCCTGACCCGCGTCATCGACTATCTGGATACGCTTCTTGCCGACAAGTACACCCGCCACATCAGCATTCAAGTCATGAAGCACGCGTCCGAACTGGATCTGATCGCGTACGAAGATCCGGTGTTCTACGACCGCCTGGAGCGGGCCCGAGTGCAGGCGACAGACCGGCTGGGCATGATTCAGGCGATTGGACGGCTGGTGCAGCAAGTGATCACCACCGTATCTTTGTCGATCTCGATCATGCTGTTTTCGCCCTGGCTGATGGTGTTGCTGTTCGCTGGAGTACTCCGGGAATTTCTCGGCGAAACCCATTTTGCATTTCTGGGGTATGCCAAGAATTTCCGTCAGACGCCGGTGCGGCGGCAAATGGACTACCTGCGGGTGTTGGGCGGCAGCCGGGAAGCGGCCAAGGAACTTAAATTATTCGGTCTGAAGGAATTCCTTACAGCGCGCTTTACTGCTCTCTCCGATGAAATCTATGGCCAGAACGTGGGGTTGGCGCACCGCAGACTGATTGCCGGGTCCCTGCTGTCCGTCGTCGGCACTGTCGGATACTACTCCGCTTATGTGTTCGTGATCTGGCGGACGGTTGCCGGCGCTCTCACCATCGGCACATTAACATTCCTGTCGGGAGCAATTCTGCAGGCCAGCAGCAACATCCAGTTAATATTCTCGACCCTGTCGGGCATCGCGGACCAGGCTCTGTTTCTGACTGACCTGCTGGCATTTTTTGAGATGCAGCCGACGATCCGCTCCAAGCCAAATGCGCTCCCTGCCCCCAGGCCGATCGTTCATGGATTCGAATTCCGCAACGTTTCGTTCTGTTATCCCGGCAACCCCCGCCTGGTGCTGGACAGCTTGAGTTTTCGGCTGGACACCGGGGAGCGTCTGGCGCTGATTGGAGAAAACGGCCAGGGTAAAACCACGATTGTGAAGTTGATTACCCGGCTGTACGATCCCACGGCCGGCCAGATTTTGCTCGACGGCGTCGACCTGCGGGAATACAGCCTGGAAGATTTATATCGCGAGATTGGTGTCATCTTTCAGGACTTCATGCGATATGAGATGACTGCCCGGGAAAATATCGCAGTTGGCAGGATCGAAGAGCTCAACCATCTCGATGCCCTGAAAATTGCCGCTCGCAAAAGCCTGGCCGATCCGGTGATCGCGCAACTTCCCGCACAATACGAACAGATGCTTGGGCGGCGCTTCGACGGAGCAGTTGACCTTTCCGGCGGAGAGTGGCAAAAAGTGGCGCTGGCGCGGGCCTACCTGCGCGACGCCCAATTGCTGATTCAGGATGAGCCCACGGCGTCGCTGGATGCCCGCAGCGAGTTCGAGGTTTTTCAACACTTTGCGGAGCTTACCGCGGGCAAGATGGCCCTGTTCATTTCGCATCGATTCTCTACGGTGCGCATGGCGGATCGAATCATGGTGCTGGAAAACGGCCGGATCGCCGAACAAGGAAATCACCAGCAACTGATGGCTCTCGGCGGCAGGTACGCCGCTATGTTCGAAATGCAGGCCGCCAGTTATCGTTAGATTAAGATAGCTAAGTAGCATGCCCCAGAATATTCATCCCGGGATTCGTGATCAGGAGGCGAA
>CATPBY010000243.1 GCA_955652845.1 uncultured Terriglobales bacterium
ACCGCCACCACCCCCTGGACGACCACCGGTTCTGCCCCGGAATTGGTGATCCATTCCGATATAACCAGTTCATCGCCTTCTGACGCTCCGTCGATGTGAATACCCGAACTTTCAATTTTGAATTCCTTGGTGAGGGTAAAAGTCAGCAACGTGCCCACAGATGCCGTCATGCCCACGCCGCCGCGTCCCTGCATGACCGTCTTGCTGTGAAAGATGGCCACGATCGCGCGGTTGGCGGGAGGTTCCGGAATTGTGAGGGTGACAGTCACGGTAGACGACGATCCGGCTGCCACGCTTACGGTCGGCGGAGAGAAAACCGCGGTGCGGGCAATGCTTCCCGGCATTTCGCCCGCGGGCACAAAAACCCGCTTGTCTTCCCGGACTACCACATCCATGGCTTCGAGTGTGAACTCGAATTCCGTCGGCGTCAGATTGCTGATGGTTAATTTTTGGGCGGTGCTCTGCCCCGCTTGCGCGTTTACCATGATGACGGCGGGAGAAAGAGCCAATGAAGGAGAAGAGGCGATTGCGTAAGGGCTGCACACTAAGAGGAGGCTACTGAAAGCGGCGATCAGACTGGCAGATCTTCGGCGCGCCGTTCTCGGTGAGCTGTCGGAGAGGTGTGGTTGCAAGTTTTTCTTAGCCGTCTTCATAAACCGTCAATTCGAAGTAGCCACAAAGTTGAGGGTATTGCTGATCGCTTCCGCTGGAGCGCTGAAGGGAATGGTCAGCGAAAAAACGTAAGCGGCGTTTGAACCATAACTGCCCGAGAGAGTGACCGTGGACGCGCTGACAGCGTGAAGGGTTACCCCGCCTAACATCCAGGTATTGATGGAATCCGTGCTCTGAAGTTGGGCGGTGAGCGTGTAAGCGGCGCTGACCAGTCCGGACTTGGTGACCCGCACATCAACCGGTGAGCTGAGAGTCCAGCTCGACGTGCCATTGAGCGATTTCGTAACCCCGGAGGGAACCGTGCCGCCGAACGCCTGCACGTTGCCCAGCGCCATGGACGCGGAAGGAGTGCCGGTTCCTCCAAGGGATATTCCGCTGGGATCCGAACTGATAGTCAGGGTGAGAGACTGTGCGCGAGATCGCTGAGCAAAGAGCATAAACAGCAAAAAGGTTCCGGCGAGAATCGGGAAGTTGCGTTGCAATCAATCTTCTTTCCAGGACAGATAAAGAGAAAAGAGCAGTTGCCGAAGCAACCGCTCTTCCCCTGGTTAAGTTAGTTAGAAGTAGCGGTAAAGTTGATGTTGTTGCTGATGAGGCCCGCCGTTTCCGAGAACGGAATCGTCAGGTTCAATGTATAGGCTGTTGATCCGTAAACTCCTGTCGCAGTCATCGCTGCGGGGGTGGCAGTCAGAACCGTTGCCCCCAGAGCCCAAGCGTTTGTGGCGTCAGCTGCGTTCAGTGAGGCATCGAGGGTGTAGGTTGCGCTAGCCAGGTTGGACTTATCAACTTCCACATCAAAAGGTGTAGAGAGCGTCCAGTTGGTCGTGCCGTTGACGCTTCTAGTCACACCAGTGGGCAGACTTCCCCCGAATGCCTGGACAGTGCCAAATGCAATGGTCGCCGCAGAGGTACCGGTGCCACCCACTGCAATGCCTGAGGCATCGGTGACGAACGTCATGTTGAGCGTGCCGGTGGTCGTAGCAGACATCGCGACGGTTCCGGAGGCTGTGGCCGCAAATGCCGGCGCGCTTATGACTGCCATAAGCGCCAGAAACGCAAAGCCGCTTAAAATTTTCTTATTGATCATTTTCAGTTTCATTAGTTTGTTGCCCCTTTTCTGATCTACTGCATATGTTGCAGCAGTCTGATGGCCGCCACCAGCGAGGCTTTCACCCCGGCAACTTGTTTGGTTGGCATGATGGATTGTCCGGCAATCGCTGAGTTCGCGTCATTCAGAGATTTCCGTCTCGCATTGACGCGTTCACAAGAGACTGTGAGAACGATTAGAAAATGCTGAGCACGTTTTAATGCGTTTACGTAGTTCTTTCCCCCCGGTTTTCCACGGATGCAAAACGATTGGTTGCAGATTCCCACGCCAAAAATTTGAACGGGATTGAAGTGTGGCTGACGGCGAGCGTGAGTGCTGCAGCTCAGCTTCGGGGTACCGCCACGTCTCGGCCCTTAACCTGGTTCACAGCCAGGTTGAAACTGGTGGCGAATTCCCTCCGACCGAAGCTGCCTTCCAAATTCGGATTGGTGAGCTAAATCAGATCAATCAAACGAACCATGCCGAAAAGACCCCGCCTCTTCCTCCGAATCTATCGGTGCCGAAAGAGTGCTACCATTCTTAACGTCTGATTTGGGGACGCCATGTCAAAACCCATGAAAGCCCGCCTCACTCAACCGCTGGTGCGCGAGAATGGTTCGCATCGTCCCGCTACCTGGGATGAAGCCATGGACCGCGTGACTGCGGCCTTCCGCAAGTCCATCGACAAAAACGATCCCCGGAATTTTGGCATGTTCAGTTGCTCCAAGACAACCAACGAACTGAACTACGCGGCGCAAAAGTTTGTTCGCAGCGTCATGGGCACTAACAACATTGACAGCTGCAACCGCACTTGACACGCTCCGAGCGTCGCCGGTCTGGCG
>CATPBY010000244.1 GCA_955652845.1 uncultured Terriglobales bacterium
AAACCAATCTTCGACTTGAGCTACGCGAAGTTCATGTTCATCCAATTCGCCTTTTTCTCCGCATACTTTGTGTTTTCGGTTCCCCTGGGGAAAGTCGTCGAATGGATTGGCTACAAGTGGACAATGGTGGGCGGCCTGTTCACCATGGGCCTTGGCGCCCTGTTATTTATTCCCGCGGCCAGTGTACCGTCGTACCCGCTTTTTCTGTTCGCGCTTATTGTGCTCGCCGGCGGCATCACCGCACTGCAAGTCTCAGCCAATCCCTATGTGGCTGTGCTCGGTCCTCCGAGGACGGCGTCCAGTCGTTTAAACCTGGCGCAGGCATTCAATTCACTGGGAACCACCATCGCCCCTTATCTCGGCGGAATGTTCATCTTGAGTGCTGCGCCCAAGACTATCGACGAAATTCGGCATATGCCCGCTCCGGCGCTTCAGGCCTACCGGTTGCACCAGGCCTCCTCAATTAAATTGCCGTACCTGGCGCTCGGCCTGATTGCAATTGCGCTCGGAATCGTGATTGCCAGCTTCAAATTGCCGCCGATTCCGGAGACGGAGCGCCACGCCGGAGACAAATCTCCGGGCATCAGCCTGTGGAAGTATCGCCATCTGGTACTGGGCGCGGTGGGGATTTTCGTTTACGTCGGCGCCGAAGTCTCCATTGGCAGCTTCCTGGTCAATTACTTCAGCCAGCACGATATTGGCAACATTCCGGAAAAAGTAGCGGCCGGTTTCGTTTCGCTGTATTGGCTGGGCGCGATGGTTGGCAGATTCATCGGTTCCGCCATCCTGCAGAAAGTTCGCACCGGAACCGTTCTGGGTACAGCCGCGATCGTGGCTTGCCTTCTGGTATGTACTTCGATGCTCAGCACAGGGCATCTTGCTATGTGGAGCATCATCCTGGTAGGACTCTTCAACTCTGTCATGTTTCCCAGCATTTTTACCCTGGGCATCGCCGAGCTCGGACCTCTTACCGGCGAAGGGTCCGGCATTCTGATTATGGCCATTGTTGGAGGCGCGATTATTCCTGTTCTGGTGGGAGCCTTGGCGGACCGCATCGGAATTCACCACTCGTTCCTGCTGCCTGCGATCTGCTATCTCTACATTGTCTATTACGGATTCAAGGGATCAAGACCGGTGCACGCTGGCTTCGGGAGAAAAGTTGAGAGCACAAGCTGAAACGAAAGATCGCTGGCTGGTGGGCGTGGACATTGGCGGCACCAAAGTTGCCGCCGGCCTGGTGGAGCGCAATGGCGTAATCAAGACTCAGGTGCGGAATCCGATGGTTGCAAACCGCGAAGCCAGTGATGGACTCGCCGCCGTCGTTTCCGCTATCGATTTTCTTTTTGCGGACGACCCGAAAATCCGTGGTTCAATCGGTGGAATCGGAATCTGCGCCCCCGGACCGCTGGATCCGAATAGTGGAGTTGTAATCAATCCCCCTAATCTTCCCTGCTGGCGTGATTTCCCCCTGGCCGCAGAAATTGAGAAAACTTATCGCGTCCCGGTAAGAGTCGAGAATGACGCCAATGCAGCGTCCCTGGCCGAAGCTCTCTGGGGCGCCGGCCGAGGATATCGTCACATCTTTTACACCGGGCTGGGTACGGGAATCGGCACGGGCATTGTTTTCGACGGCCACATCTACAATGGCCGCACTGGCGCCGCCGCCGAGGGCGGACACATGAGCATAGATTATCGCGGTCCCCGCTGCGGATGCGGCAAGCCGGGCTGCATCGAAATTCTGGCCGCTGGGCCGTCCATCGCTCGGCGGGCGCGTTCCCGGCTGACCTCGGAGCAAAATCAGCAATCGATCATGCTTGATCTGGCCAAACGGAACGTCGACGCCGTCAGCAGCGAGATGGTTGGCCAGGCCTTTACCGCCGGTGATCCAGTTGCTAAAGAGGTTTTAGAGGAAACCGTTGAACTTCTTTCACTGTGGTTGAGCAACATCGTCGATCTGCTTGAACCGGATGTAATCATCATTGGTGGTGGCGTAGCGGCGATGCTGCGTCCGTTCTTCGGCAACCTCGCTGCTGGGATTGCGAAGTACTGCATCAATTCACGATGTCGCGAAATCCCGTTGCTCAATGCGCACTACGGCGAAGATGCCGGCATCGCCGGCGGAGCCGCACTATGTTTGGAATCTGCTCTGCCGGTGACTTCGGGATGAAATCACAGGTCCAAAAAAACAATAGTTCTGTCCAAGCCCGGCTCGCGCAGCCATGACTCAGGAGTGCTGACATGATGGAGATTCGCGCTCAAGTCTTTCGCAACCCGGTCACAACCCTGCTTCTTCTCTCCGCCCTCTTTATATTGTCCGGCTGGGTCGCGACTCCGCTCGAAGCTGCGCAGCGTTCTTCGCGAACCGTGACTTCGCAAAACCTGCCTTCAGAGAAGCTGGCTTCACAAAATCTGGCTTCACAAAATCTGGCTTCGCAAAATCTGGATACTGGCTGGCAATTTCGCGCCATCGGAAACGTGGATAAACCGTCTCTAACCGAATGGCATCCCGCGCAGGTTCCAGGGGTGGTTCACACCGACCTGCTGCACGAGCGCCTGATTCCAGATCCTTTCGACCGAGATAATGAGTTTCATTTGCAGTGGATCGGTCTGACTGACTGGGAATATCAGACTACCTTCCAGGTCGACTCGCCTGCCCTGAATCATCAGCATGTCGATCTGGTGTTTGACGGCCTGGATACCTTTGCCGACGTTTACCTGAACGATCAGGCCATTCTCAGCACTGACAACATGTTTCGCCGCTGGCGTGTTTCTGCGAAAACTCTTTTGAAGCCTGGCGATAATACTCTCCGCGTCGTTTTTCATTCCGCGGTTGAAAAGATGCTTCCTTACGTCAAGTCCCTGGCTTATGTCCTGCCGGCGATTTCAACCCATAACTTCGGCAATGAAGACAACATTGCCACCGCGCCCTACACCCGCAAGGCGCCATACCAATATGGATGGGATTGGGGCCCGCGGTTTCTCACCGAGGGAATCTGGCAGCCGGTCCGCCTTGAATTTTGGGATGCGCTGCGAATCGAAAACTTCCATATCCACCAGCAAAAAATCACTTCGGACCAGGCAAGCCTCAGCGCCGAACTGGAGATCGAAGCCGGCCAGCCAGTGACGGCCGCGCTCACCGTCGCTCACGATGAGCGGTCTGCGAGCCAGAAGCCGGATGGGACCCAGACCGTCCAATTGGAAGCCGGAATCAATCATATTTCGGTTCCCATTCGGATCGCTGCGCCGAAGTTGTGGTTCCCGGCTGGGTACGGCCCGCAGAATCGTTATCGCTTTTCCGCGGTGATCCGCGTGGGTCGTGACATTGCAGCCCAAGCCGAGGTGAGAACCGGATTACGTTCCATTGAGCTGCGACGTGTTTCTGATCAATGGGGAAAAAGCTTTGAGTTCGTCGTGAACGGCGTTCCGGTGTTTGCCAAGGGAGCAGATGTTATTCCTATCGACAGCTTTCCCAACCGGGTGACTCCGTAGAGGCACCGCAACATCCTCGAAGCCGCTCGCGACGCGCACATGAATATGGTGCGTGAATGGGGCGGAGGCTACTACGAGTCTGACGATTTCTACGACATTTGCGACGAGCTCGGAATTATGGTCTGGCAGGAATTCATGTTCGGCGGCGACATGGTCCCCGGAGATACGCAGTTCCAGGAAAATGTTCGCCAGGAAGCCATCGAGCAGATCAAGCGCCTCCGCGACCATCCCAGCATTGTGATCTGGTGCGGCAATAATGAAGTGGAAACAGGCTGGTACCACTGGGGCGATCGTCAGGATTTTAAGGGATCAATCTCGCCGGAGACCCGCGACCGAGTCTGGCAGAATTATATAATTCTGTTTGCGGACATCCTCAAAAGCGCGGTCAATCAATATACCGATCCCGTGCCTTACTCGCCCAGCTCTCCCAGCGCCAACTTTGAGGAAATTCCTGACACGCCCTATAACGGCGACATGCACTACTGGTCGGTGTGGCATCAACAGGCGCCGGCTTCCGATTACACGCTGCAGTTTCCCCGTTTCATGAGTGAATTTGGATTTCAGTCTTTTCCTGAGATGCGCACCATTCGGGCCTTTGCCAGCCAACCCGAGGATTTCGACATTCGTTCCACGGTGATGCAGGCGCACCAGAAAAATAAGGGCGGCAACGAACGAATTCTGACCTACATGTTGCGCGAGTACCGCCAGCCCAGGGATTTTGCGTCATTCGTGTATCTCAGCCAGGTGCAACAGGCGGAGATCATCAAAATCGGAGCGGAACATTTGCGCCGGCAGCGGCCGCGTACCATGGGTTCGTTGTACTGGCAATTAAATGACTGCTGGCCTGTCGCTTCCTGGGCGAGCATCGACTACTACGGCCGCTGGAAGGCATTACATTATTATGCCCGCCGTTTCTACGACGAAGTGCTGATTTCGCCGTTCTTGCACGACAATATGGTGGACGTGTACGTTGTATCGGATAAGCTCCAGCCGCTTTCCGGAACGATTCATACGCGGCTGCTCGACTTTTCCGGAAACGTGTTGCTTGATCAAACCCGAGATGTTCAAATTCCGGCGCAGTCCAGTGCAATTTATCTCACCTTCACCACGCCTGACCTCGTGAAGGCCGACCCTCATCGCACTTTTCTGGTATTCGATCTGCAAGTGGGCGGAAAAACCGTGTCGCGGAATCTTCAATTCTTCGACGTCACCCATAGCCTGGACCTGCCGGCTGAACCCCGCATCGAAAGCACGCTCGGCAAAACCGGCGACCAGTACAGCATCACGCTGCAGTCGGCAAAATTGGCCCGCAGCGTGTACTTGTCCTTCGGCGACCTCGACGTCCTCACCTCTGACAACTATTTCGATCTGCTTCCCGGAGAATCTATCAACCTGACTCTCAAGTCTTCCGCTACGCTCGATCAGCTTAAGAGTGCAGTGAAGATCATGTCTCTGACGGACGCGTTCAGATAGAAAGCGTACTCAGGGCGCGACGAGCCAGTTCAGGAACGAAAGCGTCCGGTGCAACGGATTTTCCTGCTTTTTAGGTCTGAATACCGGCCTACCAACCTTGGCACATCTGTGGTCGATGACCGATCATACAAGTGACAGGAGCAGAATTCAGCCAATGGATTTGATCTCCATCCCCGACGCCGAAATCTATTACGATCCTCACTTTCTGCCGCCCGAGGAAGCCGATCTGCTGTTCAACACTCATTTCAACAAGTGCACCTGGGAGCGGCGCAAGGGTCGGTTTGGACATACCGTGCCTCGGGATGAAGCATATTATGGCGATCCCGGCACACAGTACATGTATTCACAGCGCCAGTACCTGCCTCTCTCATGGATACCGGAATTACTCCGGTTGAAAGGCTGGGTTGAAGAATCTACACCGATGGCCGCTTATGCCAATCTGAACTTGCCGAAGTTGCCTTACAATGCCGTTCTTTGCAACCTATACCGGAACGGAAATGACAGTGTTGGGCTCCATGCCGACGCCGAGCCAGAGATGGCGCCGGTCATTGGGTCCGTCAGTCTCGGCGCCGGGCGTCTT
>CATPBY010000245.1 GCA_955652845.1 uncultured Terriglobales bacterium
CAGCTATACAGTCTCTCTTTTGCATCCCTGATGCCATATAACGTCCGAACTGCAACATTGAACTTCAACCTCTCTTAATCAGTTAACGTGATCTGTGTGCAATTTAGTGCGATTCGAAGGTTGTCGAAGGGCAATTGTTTCTCCTTTAATGATTGCCGTCGCAGGCGGAATCATCTGGAAAGGCTACTCCAGTCTCCTTACGTCTAATTTTCCGGGTTGATGCAAATGTTTTCACCTGGCGTTCTCAACCCTCTGAGTTCTTGACGAAATCTCCTTGCGAATCAACGAACAAGCCTCTAAATGCGACCTCAGTTGGTCTTGTACGTGCAAACATCCCCTTGGAAAGCCGCGAAAACACTCCCTTTGGGTGCGTTCTAAGGCTGGATTCCAATGGTCCACGGAGAGTGCTGATTTGCAGACCTTGCCACAGTTGAGCGTGGTAATACCCGTACATAACGGTGGTAACCAACTGCGGTTATGTCTGCAAGCGCTGCTGAATTCCAGCTTCCGGGACTTTGAGCTTTTGGTGGTGGACGACTGCTCCACGGATACGACTCCCCAAATAATCCAGTCATATGGGGTGCGCTATTTGCGCACAACGAGCAAACTCGGACCGGCAGGGGCGCGGAACCTGGGAGCGATTCATGCTCATGGTCGAATACTCGTCTTCGTAGATGCCGATGTGCAGGTTCCTCCGGAAGCATTGCAGATTATCGTAGAAGACTTCAATCACGACCCATTTCTAGCCGCAGTCTTTGGCTCCTATGATCAATCTCCCGCTGAGCCCGGCTTTTTTTCCCAGTACAAAAACCTGCTTCATCATTACGTGCACCAGCGGTCCAGCGCGGATGCCGCTACATTCTGGGCGGGCTGTGGCGCCATACGCCGAAAGACCTTTCAGGAACTAGGCGGATTTGATGTGGAGAAATACCCTCGCCCAACTATAGAGGACATTGAGTTGGGTGTTCGACTCAAAAGTCATGGCCTCAAAGTGCTGCTGGACAAGCGTCTCCAGGTGAAGCACCTGAAGCGCTGGACCATGATCGCTATGGTGACCTCCGACATTCGCGATCGGGCTATACCGTGGTCAAACCTGATACTTGAAACCAAAGAGATTCCAAGCCAGCTGAACCTGACCTGCGAAGCGCGGCTCAGTGCGGCGTGCACCATGTTGCTCGCCACGCTCTTGTTGCTGCTGTTGGGATCAGCGCAATTTGGAAGAGTGGGAGTCTTGCTGGTGGCGTGCGGAGCTATGGTTAGCGCGCTCCTGCTTATCGCACTCAATCGCCATGTTTACCGTTTTTTCTGGAAGCAGCGCGGATTTGTATTCATGATGACGGCGCTGCCAACTCACTGGCTCTATTACTTCTACAGCGGAGTAGTGTGGATCTATTGTTTTTCAACGCACTATCTGCGCTCGATTTTTACCCCTCCCCGAATAGTCCATGCAGGACCGGTACTCGACTTTAAGACAGACGACTACCAGGACTGTACGGCAAACCATCCGGCTGCTGAGGTGCATATGGCGACATCAGACGTTCATGAGTAAGGTGCGCCTGGCGAACCGGTAGACGACCTGGCCGCAATGGGCCAAGGTCATGTGAAGAGTTGGGGAGGATCATGGGACATTCTTCGGAAAGAGTTGTCATTATTGGCGCCGGTCCTGCCGGACTAACCGCCGCCTATGAGCTTGGCAAGTACGGTAAGCCGGCGGTGGTGTTGGAAGGCGACGATATCGTCGGTGGTATCGCGCGCACGGTCAACTATAAGGGATATCTCTTCGATATCGGCGGGCACCGGTTTTTCAGCAAGTGGGATGAAGTCAACGATCTATGGCGGGAAATCCTGGGTGACAAATTTCTTGCACGCAAGCGTCTCTCTCGCATTTTCTACCGCAATCATTTTTTCTTCTATCCTCTGAAGGCGGCCAATGTATTACGCGGTATGGGGTTCGTGGAAAGCCTGCGTATATTAGCGAGCTACCTTCGCGCCCGGCTGTTCCCACATTCAAAGGAAGAAACGCTGGAGCAATGGGTATGCAACCGTTTCGGAGCTCGCCTGTACCGCGCGTTTTTCAAAACCTATACCGAGAAAGTGTGGGGTATTCCGTGCAACGAGATTCATGCGGACTGGGCTGCTCAGCGTATTAAAGGCTTGTCATTCCTGTCGGCCGTCCGTCACGCACTGTTTCCCGGGCGGGAAAATCAGGTTAAGAGTCTGATCTCCAGTTTCCATTATCCCGAACGCGGTCCGGGACAGATGTGGGAAACATTGGCGGACCGCTTGCGCGAATCTGGACAGGAAGTCCTGCTACAGCGGCGTGTCGTCCGTATTTGTCATGAGCAAGGTCGGGTAACCCACGTTGTCACCCATGGCCCGGCTGGGGAAGAAACCTTCTCGGGATCAGAATTCATCAGTTCGATGCCCATCCGTCATCTGATCAGGGCGCTGCATCCGGCTCCGCCGGCAGTGGTGCGGCGTGCGGCTGAACGCCTGCGATATCGCGATTTCCTCACCGTAGTTCTGATCATCAACCGCAAGGAAGTCATGCCGGACAATTGGATTTATATTCACGAACCTTCGGTCAAGGTAGGACGAATCCAGAATTTGAAAAACTGGTCTCCCGCCATGGTGCCCAACCAGGAAAAGACCAGTCTTGGCATGGAATACTTTGTTTTCAAGGACGACGAATTGTGGAAGCGCTCCGAGGCCGAGCTTATCCAACTTGCCACACGCGAAATCGCGCAATTGGGATTGGCTCGTCCCGAAGAAGTCGAGGATGGCACGGTTGTGCGCATGCCGAAGGCGTATCCCATGTACGACAACGGCTGGGCGGAAAACGTGGATTGCATTCGCCTCTATCTGCAGGCCAATCTGCGCAACATCCAGGTGGTGGGGCGTAATGGTATGCACAAGTACAACAACCAGGATCACTCCATGATGACTGCCCTTTATGCAGCTCGAAATATCATGTGCGCCGAATATGACTTGTGGGCAGTGAATTCCTAGCCTGAATACAATGAGG
>CATPBY010000246.1 GCA_955652845.1 uncultured Terriglobales bacterium
AAGCAGCGCGCCGCCATCACCAAGAGAATCGGCACCATTAACAGTCCATTCTGGGCCTCGCTGACCTTTTTGGTGACGACGTGGTCAGCGGAGAATTGCTGGAGCTGGTCGATCCCAGACCAAGCTCCCGGCAGGCTGGTTTTACCAAAACTTGTCGCATCGTGCTGATGGAATCCGGTCATGCTTTGCTGACGCGAGAAGTCTGCGAAGAAATCAAGGGAAGAAATCCAGCCCTCATAGCCCGCCAGAAAGATCCTCTCGCATCGGTCTCCACCGTTCTCAATCGATTGGCCAGCTATGGAGAAGTCCGCTTTCTGGCTAACGACCGGGGCAAGCGCGCCTGGCAGTGGGTGACAGAAAACTCTGACCAGCAGTTGCCGCCCCTCTCGGCAGATTTCGCGGCCGGCGTGAAGATGAAAATATCAAAGTAAATTAAGAAAAAGGCGCGGGATCGTATCCGAACGATCCTGTCTGGTAAGCGAATTATGATGTGGTCATAGCAAATAAACCGCTATCTGGTGCATCGGGCTGCTTATTGATCCGCTTTCCGCCGAATCCTTGGATTTACCTGGCATCCGCCGCAGGGTTGCTTTTCAGTTTGGCCTCGATCTCCGTCCCCGCAGAATCTGCCGAGCCATACTTCAAACCGGCTTTCTGCAATCCCAGCAAGTACTTTTCTACTTCCTCTTTGTCTGGATCCCACATCTCTAAATCCTCGCGGACATTTGCAAGGTCTAGAAATGTCGGATTGTATTTGCGCAGTGACTCGATGGAGGTGCGAGCTTCCTCCTGGCGTCCCAACATGCCGCAGGCGGCCGCAGTCATCAGGTGCATCCAGTGGTACTCCGGCATGTTGATCCTCTTGGCGGCTTGCAAGGCGGCTTCGTACTCGCCTTTGCGATAGTGATGGTGAAATAAAATGTTGTGATACCAGCCGGGATGATGTCGATTGAGTTCAATAGCCCTCTGCGCCAAAGCCAAGCCGCGCTCCCAATCGCCGGAGAACGCAATCATGATCGCCATATAAGCCAGGCTGGTGCCGTCCCGCGGATTGAGCGCCATGGCCCGCTCCGCAGTCTCGCGAAACGCGGTGAAATCGCGACTGAGGAAGTGCACAGCCGCGAGTTCTTTCCAGCCCATCTGGCAGGCCGGATCAATCTTAACGGCCCGCCAGGCCGCTTCACGCGCGCGTTCCAATGGTTTCTCCAGTGCGTTAAACCGATCGAAATACTCCAGTTGGTACAGGTTAGAAAGACAGGCCCAGGCGGCCGCATGGTTGGGCTCGCGTTCCAGCCCCCGTTCCAGGCCGGCGCGAAGCACCGCATGCTCCTTCGGATCGACCTGTTGCAGGTAGGCATAGTAACGCAACACAAGTTCAGACGCGCTGAGTTCCTCCGCCTTGCGGTCGCGAGTGGGCGCAGCCATGGAGCGCACTAGAACTCCATAACCGTCCGCGACGGAAGTCACGATGTGGTCGGTGAGGTCGTCCTGGACCTGGAATGTGCCCGCGTCCCCATCTTCGCGATCTTCACGGTCGTATGCTTCCGCCCAAAGCTGCGTACCGCTCACCGCGTCCATCAGTTGCGCGCTGACGCGAATGGAGGGTCCTCTTTTGCGTATGCTCCCCTCGATCACATAACGCGCGCCCAGTTCACGGCCCACAGTGCGGATGTCCACTGCGCGGCCTTTGTAAGCCATCGCCGAATTGTGGGCGATGACTTGAAGATAAGGAAATCGCGACAATCCTGTGGTCACGTCTTCTGTCAGGCCGTCGGCTAGAGCTTCGAGGTCGGGATCGCCGGTCGCGCCTGCGTATTTGAACGGTAGTACCGCGACCCAGAAAGCTTCATCTGTTCGAGAAGCACCGGACGCGGTGGTATTCACCGTCGAAGCCGGAGACGCAGGCAAAGGTTTCGTTGGATCATCCACAATCTCCAGCCCCGCTTTGCGTAGTCCGTCGAGCACGTGCTCTACCATCTCGGAAGTGAACCACACCGACTTCAAGGCGCGAGCGATCCTTCCGAAGTCGGGCATTAACTTCAGCATCTCGCTGAGAGCCTGGCTCGCTGCCTCTCGTTCCCCGAGCTGGCCGTAAATCATCGCCAGAAGTTCGTGCGTAGCGTAAAAACCTGGCAGATTGATCTTGAGCGCAATGTTCAGCGCTCCACGGTAATCGCCTTTGCGGTACGCATTCCAGGCCGGGGGAAACCAGTACCAGCCGGGGTGACGCGGGTTAAGCTGCATGGCCCGCTCCAGCAGATTGCAGCCCCTCTCCCATTCGCCCGAGTAAGCGAAAAATGAGCCCAGCTGCGCGAGCGCGGCTCCATCCATGGGATTGAGAGAAATAGCCTGCTCCGCCGCAGATCGCATCGCCTGAAATTCTTTGCGAAAGAACAGAGTTTTAGCCAAGGCGGTCTGGGCCGTCGCGTTCGAAGCTGCGGCGTCCGTTGCCTTGCGCGCGGCCTGGAGAGCGCGTCCCAGCGAGTCCGGCTGCGAATTAAATCCAATGCCGTATTCATCCGCATACACGATCGACAATATGGCCCAGCCATCTGCATAGCTGGGCGCCTGTTGGATAGCCCGCTCCAAACATGTCCGGGCCACGGCGTGTTCTTCTGGGGTTACCCGAAAGCCGTAACCTATTGCGCGCAGAAGCGCTTCATAGGGAGTCAACTGGTCGATGGCCTTGCTACGGACAACGTCGCTCATGCTGTAGGGCAGGACCCCATAGCTATCGGCGACAGTGGAGACGATCCGTGTAACTAGATCATCCTGCAACTCGAAAACCGCTTCCGGGCTGAATGACCGTTCATAGTTCTCCGCCCAAAGATGAGTCCCGGAGACTGCATCGACCAACTGCACCGCCAGCCGCAGCTTCGTTCCCGCC
>CATPBY010000247.1 GCA_955652845.1 uncultured Terriglobales bacterium
CTCCTGGTCTATCTGCACACCCTGTGACGTCAGATAAACATAGGGACAGGGCGCCTCGGCTGTCCGGCGGAGCGAAAGCTCCGCTTTATTCTATTTGGCATGCCCGGACCCAGAATCACCCGCGACAGAAAATCGAACAACCGCCCAACGGTACAATAACTGTGTGAGCGTTGCTCCTACCGCTGTATCGACAGAAGCTCAGTCGCCGGGGCTGCATTTCACGGTATGGCAAAGATTTTTGTTGTGGATGATCACGTGGGCCGGCTTTCTGATCATCCGTGCACTTGGTCCAACTCTAAAATTTGCTGTTTCCTGGGAGGATGGTTCGCCAGGCAGTCTGGAGAAACGACCCCTGGTCTATTCGTTCTGGCACAGTTGCATGTTGCCGGCGATGTACCTGTGGCGAAATCTGGAAATCCGGGTCTTGAGCAGCGATAGCTTCGACGGCGAATACACGGGCCGTATCATGCGCAAGTTCGGGTTCGTCAAAGTTCGCGGATCCAGCAGCCGCGGCGCAGTGCGCGCGGTGCTGGGGATGCGCCGCGAGCTGGAAGCGGGATGGGTGGTGGCCTTCACTATTGATGGGCCGCGCGGGCCTCGCCACGTCGTTAAGCCTGGCCCGGTCCTGTTGGCCCGTGCTACCGCGGTTCCGATGGTTGGCTTCCATATGGCGGTTGAGAAGGCGTGGGTTCTCAACACATGGGACAAGCTGATTATTCCCAAGCCCTTTTCACGCGTCCTCATGCGTGTAAGTCGAGAGATGCCGGTTCCATCCGATGCAGATGAATCCCGGCAGGAGCAATGCCAGGCTGAACTGCAGGCAGCACTTGATCGCACGCGCGAGTTTGCCGAAACAAATGTGACGAAAGTTGGGGGTGAGGAGTTCCCTATTTTCCGGCGATAGCCGTAAATTACCCGCTGTTTTCAACCACACATTGACTTCCACATTCTGGGCGAGTAGATTTTCCCAACCATTCGCTCTGCTCTTTCACAACTTCTTTGGTTTGCGCATCCTTATCGATGATGAGGTGGGAAGCGGGTGAGAATCCCGCGCTGCCGCGCAACTGTAAGCGAGGAAATTTGCAGCCGGCCACTGGGGCAACCTGGGAAGGCCAGCTGTGGAAGTCGGACAGTGAATCCTGTCCTGACTCGCCAAGCCAGGAGACCTGCACAAACCGTCCACCCTAACCCCTTGCGCGTGACAAAGGAGGAGTGCATGCGGTTCTCTCAGGTTTTCGCTTGCTGCGTAGTGCTGGTGGCGGCAGCTTCAGCCACCGAGTTAAAAATCAAAGTTATAGATCCTGAATCCGCGGCCGTTGCCGGAGCGCAGGTCGAATTGTTTACCAGCGACAGCGCCACGCCTGCGGCCATCGCGGTCACATCAGCCGAAGGATTCGCGGTATTTCATGGGAACGACACGCCGCCGTACCAGATCGAAGTGCTGGCGCCGGGATTCGCTGTTTTAACATCTACGCTCACGACTGCCCCATCGGAATTGATCACGCTGCAACTGCAACTGGCGGCCGCGGCTGAAACCGTGGTCGTTACCGCCACCCGCAACCCTGTACCCAGTGAGGATTCGGGAGCCAGTGTCGCTACCCTTAGTAGCTCACAACTCGAAGTCATGCGACCGGTTGCCGCCAATGATGCGCTACGCTTTCTTCCGGGCGCGGCGATTAACACCTCGGGACAGCGCGGCGGCGTGAGTTCTCTGTTCGTGCGCGGCGGGTCATCGACATATAACAAAGTGATCGTAGACGGGGTCACCATCAACGTACCCAACCGGACTTTCGATTTCGGCAACCTCCCTCTCACCGAAACCGACCGTCTGGAATTCATGCGCGGCGCGCAGAGCACCCTGTACGGCTCGGACGCCATGACCAGCGTGATCCAGGTATGGACTCGCAGCGGAAGCACTCGCACGCCCGAATTGCGCTTCGGGGCCGATGGCGGGAACCTGGAAACCGCCGATGGCTACGCTTCATTGGCCGGAGCCCGGGGCCGTTTCGACTACAACCTGTTTGGCAATCAATTCAACACCAGCGGCCAGGGGGTGAACGATGCGTATTCCGACTCATTGCAAGGCGCCAACCTGGGAGCGGCTCTCAGCGACAACGCGTCTTTACGTCTTCGCATCCGCCATTCCAACAGCCACACCGGCGTGCCGGGAGCGTGGAACTTTAACGGTCAGCAGCTCGCAACCCCCAATCCGAATGAGTGGTCTCAGCTTAACAATCTGCTCGGCAGCCTGGACTTTTCCGTGGCTCGGCCCTCTGGATGGCAACATCGCCTTACCACTTTCGATTACAACTACCAGTACACCGAGATGAACCTCAGTAACTCACACGAGGTCGACCACATCAATCGCGCTGGATTCGAGTATCAAGGCGATTATCTGGAGCGGAGCTGGGCCCACACCACAGTCGGATACCGTTTGGAGGATGAAAACGGATTCATCGGAGACCTGGACTTCCCTCCTGTTACCCACGGTCAACGCCTGAATCAGGATGTTTATGTCCAGCAGCAAGCCGCAATTGGCCGTCTGTCGGCAATCGCAGGCGTTCGCGTCGTGCACAACAGCGACTTCGGCAACTCCGCAGTGCCACGCGTGGCCCTGACGCTTCTCGCAATCCGCGGCGGGCGAAGACTCTCCGCGACCCGCTTGCGGTTCTCTTATGCCACAGGCTTTTTGGAGCCGGGACTGGAGCAGACCTTCGCCAGCCCTCCGTTCTTTGTGGCCAACACTGGCCTGAAACCTGAGCGAAATCGAGCTTTCGAGGCAGGGCTTCAACAGAAGTTTCTCGACGGCAAATATGACCTGACTGCGACCTACTTCAACAATCTGTTCCACGACCAGATCGAATTCGGAGCTGCGCCAGGGGACCCGCAGAGAGGACAATATTTCAATGTCAATAAGTCACTCGCCCACGGGGTGGAAATTGAGCTCCAAGGGACCATTCGGAAGAGAATTCGGCTGAATGCGGCCTATACCTACACATCTACCAAGATCCTGGAGGCCCCTCTGTGTACTCCAGCGAATTTTTGCGATACGGTCTTCGACGCCGGCAATCCATTTCTGCGTCGCCCGAAGCATCTGGGCAGTCTCTTGCTTTCCTATCTTGGCAGCCGCTGGGGCGCAAACCTGGGCGGCAGCTTCGTGGGCAGGCGTTTCGACTCAGACTTTTTCGGCTTCGGCATCAACCATGCTGCCGGCTACGCCCGGGTGGATTCAGGCGTCTGGTATGCTCTGAATTCACGAATCACTGCGTACGCCAATATCGAGAATGCATTGGACAAGCATTACAACGAAGTCGTGGGATATCCGTCGCTGGGAGTAAATTTTCGGGCGGGCGTGAGATTCAGAATAGGAGGGGAAGCAAACTAGTCGCTATATGGCGCCGCCCGGCGTGAGCGGGAATCCGCTGGTCGCCTCTTGGCCGCATGATTCGACGCATGGTTCGACGATTCAGAAATGTGTTGCCGCCTCTCGTGGTGGTTACCGCAAGGTACCGCTAACGGTAAAGGAGCCGCAGATTTCGAGCCTTGATACTTACTTCGCGCCAGCATCAACTTTTCCAGGTCCTGTGTCCCCAATGGTTGCTGCTGTCCCAAAAGATGCGTGACCAGCGCGATCCGCGCGAAGTGTTCCACCGTTTCCATCTTCATATAAGCATGATGAAGATCGGCGCCGTAAGTTACCACGCCGTGGTTTGACATAAGGATGGCGTCGTATTGCGGAATCAGCGGCTCCAGCGCTTCTGTAAGTTCGTCAGTGCCAGGGGTCCCGTACTTCGCCAGCGGAATTGAGCCGAGTCCGATCACGACTTCGCACACGAGAGGCTGATTGAGCGCCATACCAGCAGCGGCAAAGCCGGTGGCAGTCGGCGGATGCGCGTGCACTACCCCCCGAACGTCCGGCCGCCGCTTGTAAATCAAGAGATGCATTGCGATTTCGCTGGAAACGTCGCGACGCCCGGCTAACTGGCGGCCCTCAAGATCTACGATGACCAGGTCCGAAGGGCGCATCATTCCTTTGCACATCGAGGTCGGTGTAGCCAGGATGCGACGGCCGTCCAGCCGGACGGAAAGGTTGCCATCTGTGGCCGCGACTTGGCCGCATTCATGCAGCTTCCGTCCGAAAAAGA
>CATPBY010000248.1 GCA_955652845.1 uncultured Terriglobales bacterium
AGCCTAGATCGCGCCTGAAGCCATTTGAAATCGAATGGGTTCTGTAATCTTCCCACCTGATTACTGTAGACGCCATCCCTTTCCGACAGCGTGAGACCAGCGTCCCTGCCTATGCCGCTTGATTCTTTGTCGTCTGGAGCGCCACTTGTCTAAGATCATTTACGAAAGCGCGCATCTGCTGGTGACGAGATTCGGAATCCTGTGCACGGAGAATCGATGAAGGATGGACGGTAGCTATAGCGAACGGAGCCAGCGGGGAGTCAATTCTCTGTCCACGATGCCGGGTGATGCTGAACTGTTTTCCGAACAGCGCCTGGGCAGCAGTTGCGCCAAGGCAGACCACGGCCTGCGGCTTGACCGCGCTGATTTCCGCCTCCAGCCAGGGCCGACACGCGTGAATTTCGGAGTAGCGCGGCTTCTTGTGGATACGGCGCTTGCCTCGTGGAGCGGGGACCCACTTGAAATGCTTTACCACGTTCGTGACATAAACTTGTGCGCGGTCGAGTCCAACCTCAGCCAGGGCTTCGTCGAAGACTTTTCCCGCAGGCCCGACGAAAGGACGACCAGCCCGATCCTCCTGATCTCCCGGTTGTTCACCCACAAACATGATTCTGGACGCGGGGCTTCCTTCGCCGAAGACAGTCTGCGTGGCGTTTTTCCAAAGAGTACAAGCCTTGCAGACGCTCGCAGCCTCGCGCAACCGGCTGATTGTTGGCCTGGAAGGGATGAGCGCCGCGGCGTTACCGTCCGGGTTCACGGGCGCTGATGAATCAATCTTGCTGACCAGGCGTTTCATGAAAACTCAACCCCAACTTCGCTAGACCGTTCGTGGGATCCACTTCGGCCTGCAGATCAACATTCACACTGAGCCTGACGAAATCTGGTAGCTACGAGCTCACCCGCGGCGAGCTGCGCGCATGCCCTCTTCGATCAGCTTTCTGGCCTGCCCTGGCCCACGAACATCAAGTATTCGGTATTGTTCACCGCTCAGATCATGGTAGTTAACGAAGAATTCTTCCAGTTCCTTTAAAAATTGCTTGCCTAAATCATCAATGTGCTTAATGTCAGCGAAGCTGTGATTCTGTTTCTCCACGGCAACCATTCGGTCGTTTCGCTCCTTCTCCTTCTTATCCCCCTGCTCGCCCTGGATGATGCCAATGAGCCGGCATTTCAACACGACTCCGGGGAAAGCCGGCTCATCCATCAGTACTAAAACATCAACAGGATCGCCGTCATCGGCCAGCGTTCGAGGAATGAAACCGAAGTCGTAGGGAAAAGCCATACCCGCGGGTAAGACTTTCTTGAGCTCAAACACCTTTTGTTCCGGATCGAATGCATATTTGTTGCGACTGCCCTTGGGCGTTTCAATCACCACCCGCACGATATCCTTATCATCCTGATCCAGCGACTGAAGCCGGGATGGATCCGCCAGAGCGCTCCGTTGTGTTCCGTTTTTACCCATTTGATCGCCTCCTTCTTGCTGCCGACGGCTCGCCTTTAACGGATGCTGGTAACCAAGCGCGGTCTTGCCGGTGCGCTTGCCGCCCTGAAAACTTCGCCCGCGCTCGCCGCCAAAGTGTATCCCTTACCAGCCAGGCTGAAATCGAAACCAGCACCCATACCAGGGTCGCTGCGAAAAGTACTATACCAATCGCGGCATTGGGCAGCCATCGCCAGACAATGATGGCGAAAGCGGCCAGACCGATAGTTCCCAACGCGGCTCCGGCAGCGTCAGTCCCGGCTGCCGCCCTCGCCCGCAAGACGCCGTTCTTTCCCGCGCGTTCTTTCTTCTCCTTTTCGTGCTTCTCTATGAGCGTAGCCGTGGCGGGGAAGATGGCAGGGAAGGCCAGGAAGAGTCCGCCGATACCGGGACCAAAGCGTTTGGCAATCAGTCCGGTCAATGCAGTTACCGCGCCTCCAAACAGAAAACGTATTAAATATTGGTACCACTTTGTCTGTCCTAAAGCCGCCGTATTGAGCTTTATCTTCAACGGCTCACCTCAACACAACCAGCCACAAGCTTAAAGCGGCGCTTAGCCAAAGAATCATTGCTCCACCGGTTACCGGCAACACTGCGAGCTTCCGCCGGACTAACCATCGGCTCACCACCGACGCATACAAGAAGAACGAAACGGCTCCAAGAATCATCGATTTGGCTTCAAGGCTGGCGTACGCTTTCCCATCCTTCATTGCGGTCAAAGCCAGGGTGGCGAGCGCGACCGACGGCGCTGCACCGAACAATCCCGCGAAACTTTTCGGTTTCAACAGGTCTCCGAGGAGGGCGAAAGCTGAAACTACGACGCCTCCCACGGCGATCCGTAACAGAATTTCCTTCACGTTTGCCTCTCGAGGCTGTAATTAGCTCGCTCTAGCGAAGAACTTCCACCAGTCCGATGTGTGCCGACCAATGCTGCTTACTGAGTGCTCGCGAGTTGATGTGCAAGAAGGCCAGGCGGTTGCCACAGCTTACGCGTGGGGGTCAGAATTCCAGGCAGAATACGGGTGAGAGGGTCTGAAGGTATGGCGCGGAAAGTTTAATCCCGAACGTTTACGCTGTCTGCCGCAGGCCGCTTTCCTGATG
>CATPBY010000249.1 GCA_955652845.1 uncultured Terriglobales bacterium
CGCGCGCTGGACAACAGTAGCCGTCACGGGGGCATTGTGCTGGACCCCTTCGGGGGCTCCGGCAGCACCCTGATTGCCTGCCAGCGCCGGAAGCGCCGGGCGCGGCTGGTAGAGATCGATCCCCGTTATGCGGATGTCATCTGCGAACGTTGGCAGAGGTTCAGCGGCAGGCAAGCGGTGCTCTGCGGCGAGGGACGCGGGTTTGACGAAATCGCGCGGGAAGGGCGCAAAGCAGCGGCGTAGGGGGCATTCTCATGGGAATGAGAATAGTCCTTGTGCTGGCAGGCCGAAGACAGGGAATGCCGGCATCGCCAGCAAGAGTTAGGACTGTCTTCCGAACTCAAGAAGTTTCTCCCCGAAAGTTGTCGAAGTACATATTAGGGAGCTAGTCGGACCGAGGAAGTCAGAGTGATCGCATCGACCAAATCTGTGACGGTTGCTTTTGAAGAACGGAAATATTGAGCTATGGCCAAACCACGGGGTAGTCCTTTTCAGCCCGGCAATACCGCCAGTCAAGGTCGCCCGCGCGGTAGCCGCAACCAGGCGATGTTGGCAGCCGAGAGATTGTTCGCGGAGTATTCCGAACCTCTCACCAAGAAGTGTATCGCGCAAGCGAGCCGCGGGGACCCCACGGCCCTTCGCTTGTCCATGGAACGGGTGTTGCCGCCGTGCAAGAGCACGGCTGTGCACTTCGAGGTGCCAGAAGTGCGGACCCTGTCCGAGTTGCCTGATGCGGCTAACGCTGTGATGCAGGCGGTCGCCAATGGCCAGATCACACCCGCGGAGAGCCAGCAGATGATGCCTATGCTCGAATTCCTCGGGCGCTGTCTCGAGACAGCGGAGGTCGGGAAGCGCTTGCAGAGTCTAGCGAGGTCTTCGACCTCAAACCGACGAGCCCATGCCCAGCTTTGGCGTAAAATCCGGGAATGGCAACCATTCCGGAACTCCTGGACGGGCATATTACGTTGGAGGTCGAGTGTCTCGACCGTCTCTACCTTAATGGCTATATAGGCAAGCTCGCAACCGGGCTCGGGTTGTCGATTTTCATGCGGGATCAGTTGGGAAAACCGGTTCCGTCCCCAGTGGTATTGGGACAGGTATCAGAGAAATTCCGGCAGGCCGTCAAAGCACTGGCGGAAAGGGAAGGCATACCGATTTACCAATTCGACCATAAGGAACGGAAGGACGATATCGCCAATCGCTTCCGGCACCAGCGGCCGGTGCGGAACGGCATCGTATTCATCGGGGTAGCCCAAGAGAAGGCCAAAACGTTTAACGGGAAAAAGGTGAACGGTTGGTTCGAGTTCGCACGGGACAAGTCGGTCTACGTCAACCATTACTACTTCTACATCGATGACGAAGACTTCGGTCCGCTGTTCATCAAGATCTGCAGCTATGCCCCGTGGAGCATGAAGTTGTGCCTGAACGGACACGAATGGGCCAAACGGCAACTGGAGAAAAAGAAGATCGCCTACGAGGCTTTGGATAACGGGTTCCTGTCGTGCGCGGAGCCGAAGAAACTGCAGCAGATCTGCGACAGCCTGGGGCCGGAGGACATTGATCGGGTATTCCGCAAATGGCTCCAACGGATTCCGCTGCCGCTGCGACCGCAGGACCGGGAGGCGGGCTACGACTGGACCTTGTCGATCTGGCAGATGGAGGTCAGTTTGACGCAGATCTTCGACCGTCCTCTGCGTGGGCGGGAGTTCTTCGAAGAGATCATCCGCGACAATCTGGATCTCGGGCGGCCCGACCGTGTGCAGTTGATCTTTGGACGGAAGGTGACCAAGAGAACACCGGGAGAGTTTCGCACCCGTGTGATACAGGACGGCGTGCAACCCAGTCTGCACATCGAATACAAGAACTTCGACCTGAAGCAGTACTTCAAGGAAGGCCGCGGCTGCCGGACGGAGGGGACGTTCCGGAACGCGGGTGACTTTGGGGCGAACAAGGGGTTGAGCAATCTGCCGTACTTGCAGAAGATCGGCCGACAGATCAACCGGCGATTACTGGAAGTCGAACGCGTCAGCCACAACAGTGGCCTGAGCGGCGACAGCATCCAAAGAGTGGTGCAACCTGCCGTGACTGAAGACGGCCAAAAGGCGCCGGGGTTGAAGTTCGGCCAACCGCGGGTGATGGCGCTGCTGCTGGCGCTCACCATGTTTCATCACCTCATCGACGGCTTTCGCAATCGCGATCTCCGGCAACAGGTGGCGGATCTGTTGGGCGTAACGCTGGCCGAGTACACTCCCCACCAGATGACCTATGACTTGCGCCGGCTCCGGCTGAAAGGGTTGATCTACCGTCCACCCAAAACCAATCGGTACTTCGTCACTCCCTACGGCTGGAAGGTCGCCCGGCTGTTTTCGCGGCTGGAGGCCCGCGTCTTCCGACCTGCCATGGCCATGTTCACGGCCAACGATGCCGTTCTACCATTCCCGCTGCGGAAAGCCCTGGACCGCGTCGACACGCAACTCGACTTGCTCATTTACGACGCTTTTCCACTTCCGAAAGCCAGTTGAAAACTTGACACTTTCAGATACAAATCACTTACGTTAGACGTCTAGACAACTGCATTCGCAAGATGCGCGCGTGACG
>CATPBY010000250.1 GCA_955652845.1 uncultured Terriglobales bacterium
ACCTGGCAGCTGCTGAGGGCCACCCCGCGTCGGTGATGGATATGAGCTTCGCCGATCAGGCGCTTTCAGTCGAGTACATGGTGAAGAATTACAAGACACTGGAGAAGAAAGTTCACCGCGTGCCCGATGATCTGGATAAGCGGGTCGCCCGGCTGAAACTGGAGTCCGTCGGCATCAAGATCGACAAACTGACGCCAGAGCAGGAAGAGTATCTGGCCGGCTGGTCAGAAGGAACATAGCTGGTGTGGCGAGGGCGCCCCTGAAGGCAGGCTCTCGTCACGAAAACGTTTCCGAGCAAGCCGCCCCTTTTCACTTCGCATTCGGCGACGCTCGAGCACGCACGACTCATCTAGTAGACGCAGTGGCTCGCGGGCGAAGATGAGCAAGAGTAAGGGAGCCCGGCACCGCTGCGGGAGAAATGCTGGAGACGACGCTGCCGCTGTTGAGGGGGTGTGCGGAGCAGTTCGCGTCTCTGTGGTAGATTTGAATTTCTGCCATGAAAGACATCGCTGGCTGGGCCCTGAACACTGCCTCGCTCCGCGGGGCTTCCTACTCCGACGCGCGCATCGGCGATGAGCGCAGCCGGGCGCTCTCCACCAAAAACGGCAAAGTTGGCAGCGCTTCGGATTCGGAGTCGCGCGGCATCGGAGTGCGCGTCATCGCGGACGGAGCCTGGGGATACGCGGCGTCCGATGATTTGAACCGGGACGCTGTCCAGGATACGGCAGCACGCGCAGTAGAAATCGCCAAGGCATCGTCGCGAGTGAAGCAGCACGACATTCAGTTGGCGCCGGAGGCGCCTGTCACCGCCGAGTGGGCCACCCCCATCCAGATCGATCCGTTCACTACTTCGGTTGAGCAAAACATCGACTTGTTATTGAAGATTGACTCCGAGGTGCGGTCGGTCGCGGGCGTCACCCTGGCGGAAGCGAATATGAATTTCCACCGCGAGGAGCAGTGGTTCGTCTCGTCCGAAGGCGCCAACATTCATCAGACGAAATACACCACCGGCGTCGGCTATGCCGCTTACGCTTTTGCGGGCAGCGAAATTCAAAAGCGGTCGTATCCTAACTCGTACGGCGGACAGTGGCAAAACAAAGGATACGAATTGGTTGCTGAGTTGAAATTAGTAGAAAATGCCCGCCGCGTGGGCGAAGAAGCAGTCGCGTTGCTGAAGGCGGAGCAATGCCCGGAGGGCGTATTCAATATTATTCTTGATGGTTCCCAGTTGGGTCTGCAGATTCACGAGTCGGTGGGGCATCCGATCGAACTCGACCGCGTCCTGGGCATGGAGGCTAACTTTGCCGGGACATCGTTTCTCACCCTCGAAAAGTTGCGCAAGTTGCGTTATGGCAGCGATCTGGTCAACATTGTCGCCGACGCTCGACAGGAGCACGGGCCGGGCCTCGGAACCTTCGGATTCGACGACGAAGGCGTGCCTGCGCAGTGCACGCCGATTATCACCCATGGATTGTTCACCGGATATTTGAGCTCGCGCGAGACCGCGCATACGATTGGTGCCAATCGCTCCGGCGGAACGCTGCGCGCCGAAAGCTGGAACCGGCTGCCGATTATTCGCATGACCAACATCAGCGTTCTGCCGGGAGACAAGCCCCTGACCCGCGAACAGCTCATTGCATCAACTGAGTCCGGAATCTACATGGAGACCAATCGCTCCTGGTCGATCGACGACAAGCGCTATAACTTTCAGTTCGGCTGCGAAGCCGGGTGGGAGATCAGGAATGGAAAACGGATTCGCATGTTGAAGAACTCATCCTATTCCGGAATTACTACAGAGTTCTGGAGTTCGATGGACGCCATCTGCTCGCGCGAAGAGTGGGTGCTCTGGGGGACGCCGCATTGCGGCAAGGGGCAGCCGCAGCAGGTGATGGGGACGGGCCATGGAGCGTCGCCGGCCAGATTCCGGAACGTTAAGGTGGGTTCGGCATACAAAGGGAATTAATCAACACGGGCACAGAACAACTTCTGAGGCGAGAACACCTCACATATCCTGGCGGAGTTCACAACGCGAGATCCTCCCACTCGTTACCAGTTCGCAACCGGCAATACTTGCTCAGGATAAAAATATTTTTAGAGTTGGGTACAGCATGCTGAATAAAGAAACTGCAGGCGACATCTTCGACCGGATCATAAAGCATTCGACTGCCGATGAAATCGAAGTGCTTTTCTATGGAGGCAAGAGCGCGCTCACCCGCTTCGCCAATAACACGATTCACCAGAATGTTGCTGAACGAAACTACGGCGTCTCGGTGCGGACGGCATTCGGCGGGAAGACGGCCCGAGCGACCACCAATAAGTTCGACGATGA
Organism: uncultured Terriglobales bacterium; assembly: GCA_955652845.1. GTDB lineage: Bacteria > Acidobacteriota > Terriglobia > Terriglobales > Acidobacteriaceae > JABCYV01. Next base: position 2,330 of record CATPBY010000250.1, read on the forward strand.
AAGCCTGAGGCGCGTGGTCCAGGCATCGGAAAATCTGGCGAGGGTCCAGCATCCGGATGGAGATTTGCTGCCGTTGCCAGGAAATGCAGCGCTAGAGGGCGGCCGCGCCACACCGGCAACTCCCAGCCGGCACTTTGAGCAGACTGCCGCCATGACGCCTGAGCAGCGCGCTGATGCTGTGAAAGAGATTGTGGGAGTTGCTTCCAGGCATAGACTTACGACTGCAGGAATCTTTTCTACTGCGGAATCAATAGAAGGAGTTTTTAACTCCCGCGGGCTCGCGCAATGGCACACTCAGACCTCATCGGATATCTCGATCACTATGCTGGCGGGCGATTCTTCCGGCTGGCAGAAGGCCAACTCTCCCGACGTCGCACAACTGGATGCGGTCAAGCTTTCCGAGACCGCTGCCGCGAAGGCATTGAGGTCCGCCAATCCCCGTGAGATTCAGCCCGGAAAGTACACCGTGATTCTTGAACCTGCGGCGGTGCTCGACATCGTTGGATTCATGTTCTTTGATTTCGGAGGTCTTTCCGTTCTCGACCAGCGGTCGTTTTTAAATAACCGGGTTGGAACAAAACTCTTTGGCGAAAATATAAATATCTGGGATGACGTCGCACATCCCCAGCAGTCTGGCGCGCCGTTCGACGGCGAAGGGGTGCGACGCCAACGCGTCCAACTGGTGGAGAACGGGGTAGTCAAGCGTCTGGTTTACGCCCGCGCGACGGCGGAAAAAATGAAACAATCGGAGCACAAGAACAAAGTGGGCCTGATCGAAGTTACCGGGCACGGTTTCCCCGTCCCCAATGAAATGGGAGAAGCACCGGTGAATATTGTGTTTGGTACACCGCCGCAATCGAATACCGTAGAAGAAATGGTGACAGGAACCGAACGCGGGATTCTGGTGACGCGGTTGTGGTATATCCGTGAGGTCGACCCCTACGAAAAAATTCTCACCGGTATGACCCGTGACGGAACCTTCCTGATTGAGAAAGGAAAAATTGCCGAAGGCTTGCTTAACTTCCGGTTCAACCAGAGCCTGATTCACATGCTGTCGAACGTAGAAGAGTTGGGGACTGCAGTTCGCGCCAGCGGCGAAGAGTCGTTCGACATGGTGGTGCCGGCCATGAAGGTTCGGGAATTTAATTTTACGGAAGTAACAAAGTTCTAGGATCGGCTTTCATTTTTCGCTGGGCTAAGTGCTGTTGCTAGATACCACGCTCAGCGCCAACCGCGCTGCAACCGGCAAATGTCACCCCTTCACCTCGCAACCCTATGCGGGGAAAGCCTTTACCCCTACTGGTTGCATGACTTCCGTAACTTTTCCAGGCTGAATCCGCGGTGTAAGCTGCGGCGTAATGTCGAACTATGGGCAATCCGAGGAGAATGCCAGCAGAAATGCGTGCCCGGAGATTCCGGAAGAAGCCTCGTCGTCAACCTCACCGGAATCACTGAAGCCGGAAATCGGAAAGAAAAGCGGGCGGCGTTATCCCGACATGCAGAGCGCGGTGCGCTTTCCCATCAAGCTGCCGGTTTCAGTGAAGTTGAAATCCGGGGAAAGCTCGGCTGAGACCCAGAATATTTCCGCTAACGGAGTTCTGTTCCAGGTGCAGTCAGAAATGGCAGTAGGCTCGCTGGTGGATTTCACCATTTCGCTTCCCGCGGATGTGGTCGGATCTGAGGCCGACGTGCAGCTCGATTGCCGCGGCCGCGTAGTTCGCAATTACGAAGAAGATGGCCGTCGCGGAGTGGGCGTGGTCATCGATGAGTATCGGTTCGAACGTCGCTGAGGCGTTCCAAGGAAACTGATGGCAAGCATCCCGGTCAGCGTGCAGGACCAAGATAACGTGGGACCGCCGCACGAGAGCAATGGCGACGGCCGGTTTATTCGTGTGATCGTTGCTGACACGCAAGCGATTTTCCGCGCCGGGTTGCGCAAAATTTTCGCCCTGGAAGATGATATCCGGGTTGTAGGCCAGTCGGAGACTCTGGATCAAACGATTTCGGCCGCCAAAAAATTCAGCGCCGATATCCTCATTTTTGAAGCCGCACTCTCGCCGAATCCGGCTGATGTACTTTCCGAACTGCTGCGCCAATCTCCCGCTCTGCGTCTGGTAGTGGTCACCGGTGAACCCGATCAGGAACTTACCCTGGAACTTTTCCGCCGCGGCGCGCACGGAATCGTCTCGCGCGAAGTTGAACCAGAGCTGCTGGTGGATTGCCTGCGCAAGGTATCGCAGGGCGAGCCCTGGCTCGACAGCCAGGGGATTCAGTGGGTGCTCGAAGCCTACCGCACACAAGGTGGGCGGCCAGCTTCGTCGCGTCCCAAAGTGCAGCTGACACCGAAAGAGTCGGTGATCGTTTCCTGTGTTACCCAAGGCATGAAGAACAAGGAAATTGCCTTGCGGGTTGGCACTACGGAGCAAGTGGTAAAGAATTATCTGCGAAAGGTATATGACAAGCTGGGAGTCGCTGACCGGCTTGAGTTGGCTCTGTTTTGCCTGCACAATCGCGTGTTGGATGGCAGCGTCAAGGTGCCCGCCGCGCCGCCGCTTTCGCCATCAAACGGCAGCGCAGCCGCTGCCTCGGCGGTAAAGACCCAAAGTCCCGACAAACTTTCCTAATCGCCTTTTCACTAGACCACCTGCACACAGTTTTTTGCCGAACACAAAAGAACAAAGGAACAAAACAGCAAAAGAACGAAGACGTCTGTGAAACCAGCGTAGGGGAACGCGGTTGCGGTTCCTCAGCGCAAGCCCTAAAATCGAAGCGGAAGTGATCGAGCGCGATTGGCGCAATTGCTGTTGGGCTCTCGCCCCACAAATCCCTTACTCGCTTCCCGTTCAACGACTGCCCTGTCGCCGGAGAGATGGCCGAGTGGCTGAAGGCGCACGCTTGGAAAGCGTGTTTACTCGAAAGGGTAACGTGGGTTCGAATCCCACTCTCTCCGCCAGTTTTTGTCGGTGCCAATGGACTTAGGCGATGGCTGACGTCCACTGAGTCCACTGCGGCCGGCTTATCAGCCCTCTGGGCACGCTGGCGCTAAGAACCGAAGCGGGTGCTCGGATCTGGTTTGGATCGCTCTCACCATACCCCGAAAAATCAAGTAGTGAATGGGGTAGAGCAGCCACCAATAAATCTCGCCGGCTAAGCCTCGTGGCTCGAACCAAGCCCAGCAACTAAGACGGGTCTGACCCTCAGCCTCAGGACTAACCAGGAACTGCAGCCAGGCGCGACCTGGCACTTTCATTTCGGCGCGCAACACAATACTCCGCGGGCTGATCACCTGCTCTGCACGCCAGAAATCTACATAACCGCCTGTCTTCAACGGTCCATTGCAGTCGCTGCCTCGCCTCATCCCAACCCCACCCAGCAAACCATCAACCCATCCCCGCAGCTGCCATAAGATATTGGCATATAGCCAGCCACGGTTCCCGCCCAGGCCCCGCAACACTGCGAACACCTGCTCCGCAGATGCATTCACAGATGCCTGGCGAACGTCACTGATCAGACCCTCACGGCGGACGGATGCATGCGTGGCGTTCTGGGGAAAAAGTGGTTGGAAGGACCCGTCCGGGACCGGGCGTTGCAGAGCAGCTTCGACGGCTTCGGTGTAGGAGCTTGGACGAATTGCCGGAAAGAGTCTCCGGGCGGAGGCGCTCGTGCAGACAACCTCGGTGCGCAGTCCTTCAATGAGTGGGCGAGCGATGGCCGCGGGAATCGGCGTGACCAGGTTGAGCCAGTAGGAGGAAAGTCGGGGCGTGAGGACGGGAACCCGGAGCAGCCATCGTCGAAGCCCTCGTGTGCGGGCGTAAATGAGCATCATGCTCCGATAGGTTTCGACGGTAGCGCCCCCAATCTCAATAATTTCGCCCACGGACTCAGGTACATCCAGCGACGCAAGCAGATATTCAAGCACGTTATTGATAGCAATCGGTTGAGTGCGGGTGATTACCCACCGTGGGCAGATCATCACCGGCAGACGTTCCGTAAGGTAGCGGATCATCTCGAAAGAAACGCTGCCGTTGCCCACGATGATTCCTGCGCGAAACTCAGTCACCGGCGGGCCAAATTCGCGCAATACTGTTCCGGTTTCGTGGCGGCTTTTGAGATGTGCGGATGCCCTGGAAGTATGAGACGACAGGCCACCCAAGTAAATGATGCGCTGCACTCCCGCCTGTTTCGCTGCCCTGGCAAAGTTGCGCGCAGCGTGCCGATCACGGGCTGCGAATCCAGCCTTTCCGCCAGCCATGGAGTGAATCAGGTAATAGGCTACGTCGATGTTGTCCAACGCCGGTAAGAGACTATTCCCGTCGAGTGCATCAGCTTGGACAAGGCGTGCTCCAACCAGGGCTTGCTCGCCCAGGCGCGAACGATTCCGCACCATACATGTTGTCTGGTGACCCGCCTTAACCAGCTCTGGTATTAACTTGCTACCAACGTAGCCGGTTGCACCCGTAACTAGGATTTTCATAAGGAAGCCGAATTCAGTCTCCATATATCGAAGTTGAGATAGCCAGCGAACGCTACCCAAAATGCATAGGGAATGATGAGCAAGAATGCAGTTCTGGAAAGAGGAAGAAAGGCAATGCCAGTTGCGATGATCGCTGCCAGCAAGAAGAATATGTCGACCAGCGCGGCAGCCGGCAAATGGAGAGCAAAGAACAAGCCGGACCAGGCAACGTTAAGTCCCAACTGAACGAAGAACAATATCAAAGCGTATTTGGCGCCGCTCCAGCTGGCGTTCCGCCAAACCAACCAGGCACCGATTGCCATGAATAGGTAAAGGGCAGACCAAACCGATCCAAAAATCCAGTTCGGTGGAGTAAAGCGCGGTTTGCGTAATTGCGCGTACCATGTGTTAACGGAAGAGGCCGTCCAGGCTGATCCGATTGCCGCTGCACTAAAACATGTGGCGGTGAAGAACAGAAGCATGAGCCAGCTATGTCTGGGCATGAGCGCCTTCAAATGTGGCAATTTGCGCAATGAATTTCTCCGAGTCGAACTTCCTCCCTGTGCTGGCTAAAGACATGAATCGTACTTTGCCAAAGACCGGCCGGTCCGACCAGGCACGATCATGCTTGCCCACAATAGCCCACGCGATACCCGCATAGCCGTTGGGGTCACGTCCATCCAGCTCATAACGGTCGTTGAGCCGTATGGCGCGCTGAAACGCAACCGCAACGGAAGGGCTCCACTCGAGAATTTTCTTGGCCCAGTACATTCGCAAGTAGTTATGCATCCATCCAGTGATTATCATCTGCTTCTGAGCGGCATTCCACAACTGATCATGAGTCTCGGCGTTCTGAAGTTGCGCGTCGTTGTAAATTATCGGCCGGCGGTCACCGCTGTGTTGCGCGAATGAGCGATTTGCCCAGAGCTCAAGACACTCCATGGAATCGTAGGAAGCATTAAATCGAACGAAATTGACCGCAAGTTCCCGGCGGACGATCAGCTGTTCGAGGAACGCATGTTTCGCTGACGCGGGCGCATTCCTATTTTTAATGGCAAGCGCAACCGTGTGCGGGCCAATATGACCGAAGTGCAGATATGGTGAGAGCCGGCTCGTGCCGTCCAGCTCTGGGCGGTTGCGTTGGTCAGGATAGGCATCAAGTCTTTCTCGAGCGAACGCCTCAAGTGTTTGGAGAGCTTGCTTGCTTCCCCCGCGCCAATTGGCGACTCTCTGCACGGAGCGATCCAAAGCCCATTCCCGAGTGAAGTCCTCTTCCGATGGCAGCGAGAGGGGGCTCGGCGGTGAAGGCCAGGGCACGCGAGCTCCGGGATTGCTTGGCTGGAGCAGGAACTTAGGGAGGAGTTCGTGGAGCCGGGGTCTTATGGTACGGGCGGCATAGTGCTCTCTTCCCAGCAGCTTGGAGGGAACGATCACATCTGCGTCGACCGTCCAGAACGGTGACCGAATCTGGCGCGCGAAGCGAGTCCGCCATTGTTCCGCCTCGTGCAGCGGATCGTCATCTCCAATCACTATCGCAGGGCGCACCTCTTCGCAGAACTTCAACAGGCTTTGCGCCGGATACGCACACAAGACAAAACCTACGCTGCGCCGTGCGAGAGCCTGTGCGATATCTGGTATGCCGTCAGCAAGAAAACTAAAATTGCGCAGATTTTCATGTGCATGAGACGGCACCGGAGCGAAGAAGACAACCACCGGCTTACCCAACTCATTTCCGACATTCACTGCTGAATCGAGAGCAGAGTTGTCTATGGCCCGTTGGGAGCGCTGCATCCAATACACTACGCATTTTCCGTCTGGGTCCGGTGTCCCCGCTTTTCGCACCGTGACGCGAGGATCGTCACTGAATTTTTGAATACCATTCATGGCAAGAGAAAGGGGGAGTTGCATCCGCGCTCCCCCGGGCGCCTTGGGTGAGTCGTTACCTGGCCGCCAGAGCCGAATCAAGTCCCCAACGCCTCTGGATAGCCTTGAAAGAAGCCGCCTGATACAAAGCAGAGAGGCCGACCAGGGTGTAGACGGCCGAACTCAGGTTTGAGGTCTCGCCGAACTTCATGCCCAAGAGCGTGGCGACCAAGTCGAAGTGGGCGACGCCCACCAGACCCCAGTTGAGCCCGCCAATCACTAGCAGCACGGCTGCGATAACGTCTATCGTTTTCATTTTCTTCTCCTTTGAATGTCAATGTTCTTTCAGTTCAGTTCTCAGTTACTGTCAGGCAGGATCACCGTATCGATTACGTGAATCACACCATTTGAGGCCGGGATATCTGCCTTCACCACCTTCGCGTTATTCACCATGACGGTGTCGCCCTGGGTAGTAATAGCCACGGTTTGTCCGTTAACTGTCTTTGCGGAGGATAGTTTCATCGCCTGCGCTGCTGTGACTTTTCCCGCCAGCACGTGATAAGTGAGGATTGCTCTGAGCTTGTCCTTGTTCTCGGGCTTCAGAAGCGATTCCATAGTTCCCGGGGGCAGCTTCTTAAAGGCATCGTCGGTAGGGGCGAATACAGTGAAGGGTCCTTTGCTTTTCAAAGTGTCGGTCAGATCGGCTGCCTGCAGAGCTGCAGCCAGGGTGTTGAACGAACCCGCCGCGGCGGCGGTAGTGACGATGTCCTGCTCCGCGGCAACGCTGTTAATCGCCACACTGCCGAGCAGGACGGTCAGGATAACTCCGAATTCAGTAGCTTGCATGTGATCTCCTTTTTTGTTCTTGCACGATGTCGCCTGTGCGATGTATTAACTGTAGAGCACAATCTTTTACCTGTGGCTCAATTTAGAATGCAGCAACCAAGTCATGTGCCTGCCAGTTAAAAGAAACGCGCAGTTTTGAGCGGCAGGAAAACAGGAGAAACCTATGGTCAGCAAGACGATTGTGGAAGGACTCAAGCCTTACACACTGGGAGAAAAACTGCGTACTCTGCGACTGAAAAAGAGTATGGGGTTGGTCGAACTGGGCAAACACACTGGCTTATCAGCGGCCATGTTGTCGAAACTGGAGCGAGGAAAGTTATTCCCCACTTTGCCCACACTGCTGCGAATCGCAATGGTGTTCGGGGTGGGACTGGCTTATTTCTTCACTGATGAGCGCCAGCGTCATGTAGTCTCGATCGCGCGCCGGGCGGAGCGTCTGAAATTTCCCGAAATTCCCGGCCGCGCAACGATTGCTTACCGTTTCGAGAGCCTCGACTTCAAAGCCACCGAGCGGAAGCTGAATGCGTTCTACGCAGAATTCGAACCAGTTCACGCTGAAGCAGTGAGGATGCACCAGCATGCAGGAGTCGAATTGCTTTACTTGATCGGCGGCAGCCTGGAACTGACCATCGGATCAGACATTTACGCGCTGGATGCAGGGGACGCGGTCTATTTTGACTCGGCGGTACGTCAGACTTATCGTCGCATAGGCAAACATTCCTGTACCGCGGTGATCGTGACTACCGCGTAAAACCCACCCTCTATCTCCCAGACTCGGCAGTCCAGTTGGTCAACAAAAGACCGCGGCACGGTGCCCGCGGAGAGCGTTTCGAGCCAATACAACTGGACCCTCGGCTCGCCTTGCCGTAAATGTTATGCTGTCCGGCATGCCCGCTGCCTCGCTTCGAAATTCGGGAACCTCCCGGCACGCGCCCTTCGTACGTGTGACCCACTGGATTACCGCAATCTGCTTCTTTGCTCTGCTGATCAGCGGAGGTGAGATCGTGATTTCTCATCCGCGTTTCTATTGGGGCGAAACCGGCAATGATCTGACGACTCCGCTTTTCAGAATACCGATCCCGGCGTCAAGAAATCTGGTTCCCACCGGTTATGGTTACGTGTTGCCCGACCAGTATGGCTGGAGCCGGTATCTGCACTTTGAGGCGGCATGGGCGATGGTGCTGACCGGCCTCGCGTATGCTGTCTGGGGTTTGTGGACCGGTCACTTCCGGAGCAACCTGTTCCCTGCTCCATCGGACAGGACGTGGCAGGCGGTTGCGCAGGTGATCTCCAAACACATTCGCCTCCGGCGGCCGGATGAAGCCGAGGACTTTTCGTATAATGTGCTGCAGCGGGCCTTATATTTGTTGGTCATTTTCGTTCTGTTCCCGCTTGTGATCTGGACGGGACTGGCGATGTCACCCGGCTTCAATTCCGCGTTTCCGGCGGCCGTCA